>DATLAJ010000064.1 GCA_035527515.1 bacterium | reverse complement strand
AACGCTTAGTCCTAGGAGCCTTACGAGCTTGAAGTTCGTGATGAGGCCGGACTCCTGGGTCAAGAGCGGCATCGAGGTCGAGGACCTCGTGGTGCACCTTGCAGGACTTATCGAGGAGAGCAAGAAGTGAGCGGGTTCAGGATAAGCGCTCATCCGATTCTCGAGGTACCCAGGATCGAGGAGTTCACGTTCACTTTTAACGGGGAGGCTCTCCGCGCAAGGCGTGGCGAGGTGATCTCGTCGGCGCTTTTCGCCAGCGGCATTAGAATCTTCGGGCACCACCCCAAAGACAACGCTCCGATGGGCATTTTCTGCGCCAACGGGCAATGCTCGCAGTGCATGGTGATAGCTGATGGCCTGCCCGTCAAGGCGTGCATGACGCTTGCTCGCGAGGGGATGGTGGTTACGAGTTGCGACGGGATGCCGGAGCTGCCGGCAACGGACAGGCCAGTCGCCTTCGGCGAAGTGGAGACGGTGCAAACTGACGTCTTGATTGTCGGCGGCGGCCCGTCGGGACTCTGCGCCGGCATAGAGCTCGGGCAGCTCGGCATCGAGACGCTCATCGTCGATGACAAGGAGGAGCTTGGCGGCAAACTCAGCCTTCAGACGCACGCTTTTTTCGGGTCGATCGATGACTGTTTCGCTGGCACCAGGGGACACGAGATCGGCCACATTCTCTGCGAGCAGGTCGCGCGGTTGAAAAGTGTCAAGACCTGGACAGGCGCGACGGCAGTCGGCGTTTTTGCGGACAAAAGAGTTGGCGTGCAGCATCGCTCTCGCTACGTTCTAGTCCATCCGAAAATCATTCTTATATCAACCGGCGCAAGAGAGAAAAACCTCGCGTTCCCCGGCTGCGACCTGCCCGGAGTTTACGGCGCTGGCGCATTCCAGACTCTTGTCAACCGTGACCTCGTCCGTCCCACGGACCGCCTATTCGTAGTTGGAGGGGGCAACGTGGGGCTCATCGCTGCGTACCACGCCATTCAGGCTGGCATCGAGGTCGTCGGGCTGGTCGAGGCGCTTACGAAGTGTGGTGGCTACAAGGTTCATCTTGACAAGATTCTGAGGCTCGGCGTGCCCGTCTGGACGTCGCATACTGTTGTCAGGGCGTTTGGCAAGACGGAGGTTGAGGGCATCGAGATAGCTAGGGTTGACGCATCCTTCAAGGTCCTGCCGAACACCTCAAGAAGCTTCAAGGTGGATACCATACTCATTGCCGTCGGACTCTCGCCGCTGGATTCGCTTCTCATCATGGCGAAGGAGGCAGATGTTCCTGTCGTCTCGGCCGGCGATGCGAAGGAGATAGCCGAGGCAAGCGCCGCCATGTTCTCTGGTCGGCTTGCAGGCCGCAAGATAGCAAGGATGCTTGGCAGGCCAACGTTCGTCCCGCGGGTTTGGCAACCGCTGATGGAGACGCTTCGCAGCAAGCCCGGCGAGACGCTAATGACAAAGCCGAAGGCGCAAGACCTCAGTGTGTATCCCGTGATCCGCTGCTACGAGGAGATACCGTGCAACCCCTGCACTCAGGTCTGTCCGATGCATTCTATCAGGCTTGCGGGAGATTCGATCACGACGCTTCCGACATTCGAGGGCCGCTGCACGGGCTGCGGCCGGTGCGTCTCGATCTGTCCGGGCCTCGCGATCACTCTTGTGGTTGAGAATTACGACCCCAACAGGCGACTTGCCCTGGTCATTCTGCCGTCCGAGACTGACAGAAAGGCTCTGTTTCGCCGCCGCACGATAACAACCACAGACATGGAGGGCCGACCTCTCGGCGAGGGGAGGGTCGTCGCTGTCAAGAGGTCGCCCATTCTCAACAAGAGAAACCTTCTCCTGCTCGAAGTCCCTTATGAGCTACGGCTTGATGTTACAGGATACAGGCTCCAAGAGCCTGTCGAGCAGTGGGACGCTGCGGGCGCAGAGTCAAGAGAGGACGTGATCGTATGCAGATGCGAGCGCGTAACCAGACGCGAGATAGTGCGGGAAATAAGACGCGGCGTGCGAGATATGAACCAGTTGAAGGCGGTTCTGCGGACGGGCATGGGCGCGTGTGGCGGGCAAACCTGCACGGAGTTGATAGAGCGCATCTTTAAGGAGGAGGGCGTGCCTCAGGATGAGGTAACGGCGCCTACCGAGCGCCCCTTCGTAACCGAGGTTCCGCTCTCTGTGTTGGCCTCCTCGAAAGGAGAGGACAGATGAGCTCCTACGACGCGATCGTCGTTGGCGGCGGCAGCGTCGGCCTCCCTACGGCGATGTTTCTCGCCACGGAGAAGCTCAAAGTGCTCGTTGTCGATCAACATGCATCATGCGGCCAGGGCCAGAATAAGTCCGCGATTGGCGGCGTTCGGGCAACGCACTCTGACCCCGCCAAGATTAAGCTCTGTCTGGAGAGTATCCGAATCTACTCAAATTGGACCGAGACCTATGGCGGAGACCTGGGATGGAAGATGGGAGGGTATTGCTTCCCCGTCTTCCGCGAGGCCGACGAAACACTTCTGAAATCCATACTGCCCATCCAGAAGAAGTTCGGCCTCACGATTGACTGGGTTGGCCCGGAGGTAATCAAGGAGATCGTGCCCGGCATCAACGAGGAGGGATTGCATGGCGGGACCTACTCTCCTGAGGACGGCCAGGTCTCCCCGCTGATGGCTTCCTACGAGATGCACCGCGTGGCTGAGTCGCTTGATTGCGACTTCAAGCTGAACGAGAGGGTTCAGGCAATAACTACCGATAAACACAAGGTTTCGGGCATCAAGACGGACAAGGCAGTTTACTCCGCGCCGGTCGTCGTAAACGCTGCCGGCGCCTTTGCGAGGCAGCTCGGTCAATCGGTCGGCCTCGACATTCCCGTCGCGCCCGACAGCCACGAGGCCGGCATATCGGCCCCGATACGGCAGTTCCTTCGGCCGCTCGTTGTCGATCTCAGGCCGGGGGCCGACGGCAAGAGCGCCAACTTCTACTTCGGCCAGAATGATTTCGGGGCCGTCATCTTCTGCTACACGCCTTCGTCAGTATTCTCCAGCACAGACAGGAGGTGCACGTCCGAGTTCGGGCCGAGCATCGCGCAGCGCCTGATCGAGCTCATGCCACGGCTCAAGAACTTGCTGGTGCGGCGTCTTTGGCGTGGGCTTTATCCCATGACGCCCGATGGCAGCCCGATAGTCGGTCCTGTGCCCGACGACCTCGAGGGTCTGTTCCTTGCAGTCGGCATGTGCGGCCAGGGCTTCATGCTTGGCCCCGGCATAGGAGCCAATCTCGCAAGCCTCATCGTTCATGGCACGCCACTCATCGAGCAAGATGTCATGGAGCAGCTGTCCTTCGGGCGCGACTTTCATGCGGGCGAGGAGGCGCTGAAGTAGGCATCCCAGGTTCGAGCGCGTTGACGCCTGGGCACGCCTGCTTTTCGTGGAACTTCTCGCTAAGATTGGGGTTGACTATCAAGACGCAAACTAGATATTGTCGGTTTCCTGAAAGATAAGTCCTAAGTACTCAAGTCGTTGAAGAGTAGTTTTCACCCCTAGATGTAAGGAGAGGAAAGAACGATGGCAACTTTGCAGCAGAAGCTGGCGGAGCAAATCCCGAAGTATCGCCAGAAAGTAAAGGCGTTTGCGAAGGAGCACGGGGCCAAGGAGATAGGAAAGGTTACCGTGGCGCAATTCTTGGGCGGCCTAAGAGGCGTCTATGGTCTTTTGTGCGATACGTCGGTCGTGGAGCCTGACAAGGGCTTGATCATACGGGGCCATCCACTGCTAGAGATCAAGGACAAGTGGCCCGAGGAGATATTCTTCTGCCTTCTGACCGGCGAGTTTCCTGACGAGGAGGCCAAAAAGTCTCTTCAGCTGGACCTCGACAAGCGCTCTTATGTTCCCGAATACGTCTGGGATGTGCTCGACTCGATGCCGGAGGACAGCCACCCGATGGCGATGCTTAACACAGCTATTCTGGTTCTGGAGCACGAGAGCGTGTTCCGCAAGATGTATTCGGAGGGTATGACCAAGGACCAGTATTGGATTCCGGCGCTTGAGGATGCTCTTCATATATTGGCTAAAATCCCATCGATCGCGGCCGGAGTGTATCGTCTCCGTTATGGGAAGGGAGACATCATCCCTTGGACGCCGGGGCTCGACCTGGGCGCCAACTATGCGAACATGCTCGGCATCCCCGATCCGACCGGTGAGTTCGCGGAGCTGATGAGATTGTATCTGACGTTCCATTCCGACCATGAGGGTGGGAACGTTTCCGCCTACACGTGCTTCACTGTGGCGTCGGCGCTTTCTGACCCTTACTATGCGGTCTCAGCCGGGCTGAACGGCCTTGCGGGGCCTCTTCATGGCCTGGCCAATCAGGAGTGCCTGAACTGGATACTCGAACTGATGGATGAGTTTGACGGCGTCCCGACCAAGAAGCAGATCGACGAATACACGAGGGACACGCTGGCCGCTGGAAAGGTTGTTCCGGGCTATGGTCATGCCGTGCTGAGGACAACCGACCCTCGCTACAAGGGATTCCTCGAGTTTGGCAAGAAGCATATACCTGAAGACCCCGTCTTCAAGACGGTGGCAACGGTCTTTGAGGTCGTGCCGAAGGTCCTGAAGGAGTTCCCCAAGATCAAGAATCCGTGGCCGAACGTTGACGCAGGCTCCGGCTCACTGCTCTTTCATTATGGACTGCGGGAGTTCGAGTATTACACCGTGCTGTTCAGCGTTTCTAGGGCAATGGGTATGCTTGCGCAGCTCGTTCTGCACCGAGGGATCGGCACGGCCATTAACAGGCCGAAATCTATTGACTTCAATCGGCTTGCCTCGCTGGTCTAAAATCGCTACGACGGGGAGCGCCCCATTAGTGGGGCGCTTCCCAGTTACAGTCTAGCGGTTGCGGACGGCACGAAGATAAGAGGATAGTACCATGGGACAGACGCTTACAGAAAAGATACTTTCTGAGCATGCGGGACGCGCTGTTCGGGCTGGCGAGTTCGTCATCGCCTCAGTCGATGTCTGCCTCGTGCAGGACGGCACTGGCCCTCTCGCGATTCGGCAGCTTAAAGAAATTGAACTGGAAAAGGTGGCCCACCCCAATAAGACTGTGCTCTTCCTCGACCATGCGGCACCAAGTCCCCGCAAGGAGCTCTCAAATGACCATATCTTGATGAGGCGCTTTGGGAAGAAGACTGGGGCTGTGTTGTCCGAAGTTGGGGAAGGAGTGTGCCATCAAGTTATCGTAGAGAGCTATCTTGCGCCGGGCGATGTTCACACCGGGGCCGACTCCCACACCTGCACGGGGGGCGGACTTGGCGCTTTTGCGACCGGGATGGGCTCGACGGATGTGGCGATCGCGATGGCCTTGGGCAAGACATGGTTTAGAGTGCCCGAGACCTTCAAGATACAGGTTAAGGGCCGATTTCCGGAAGGTGTATATCCTAAGGACCTCATTCTCCACTTGATCGGCATGATCGGTGCGGATGGCGCGACCTACAAGGCGCTCGAGTATCAGGGCGAGACCATCGACGAGATGGATATATCGGGCCGGTTTACAATAGCCAACATGGCTGTTGAGGCGGGAGCTAAGGTCGGTCTCTTCCCCTCCGATGACATGACCCAGGGGTATCTTCAGCGGATGGGCCGGGGCGATGCGTTCAGGACGATGTCAGCTGATGCGGACGCGGAGTATGAGAGAGTGATCGAGGTTGACGCCTCGAAGCTAGAGCCGACGGTCTCCTTCCCCCACACTGTTGACAACACGAGGACGATGACCCAGATACGACAGATGGACCCTGTGAACATCGATCAGGTCGTCATCGGCACTTGCACGAACGGGCGCCTCGAGGACCTTCAGACGGCAGCAGCGATCCTAAAGGGCAAGAGTCGCGATAAGGATACTAGGCTCTTGGTTGCCCCGGCATCGAGAAAGATTCTCAAAGCAGCGCTTAACGACGGAACGTTGCAGACGCTCATTGACGCGGGTGCTCTGGTGCTGCCGCCGGGCTGCGGGCCATGTGTCGGCGTTCATCAGGGAGTTCTCGGCGACGATGAGGCATGCCTGTCAACGCAGAATCGCAACTTCCTTGGTCGAATGGGCAATCCAAAGGGCCTGATATACCTGGGCTCGCCGGCCACTGCTGCCGCAACGGCGCTGACAGGACGAATAACTGATCCTCGGGAGGTGATATGATGAACAAAATGAAAGGCAACGCTTGGACGTTCGGGGACGACATCAGCACCGACCACATCGCTCCGGGGCGGCTCTTCCACCTTCGCTCCAACCTGCCGGAACTTGCCAAGCACGTCTTGGAGGATGCAGACCCCGAGTTCGCCAGCAAGATGAGCAAGGGCGATTTCGTAGTTGGCGGCAGGAACTTCGGGCTTGGCTCAAGCCGAGAGCACGCGCCAACCATCATCAAGATGGCGGGCATCAGCGCGGTCCTTGCCAAGTCATTTGCCAGGATATTCTACAGGAATGCTATCAACGTGGGGTTGCCAGTCGTAATATGCAACACCGACAGGATTAAGACCGGTGATGAGCTCGAGGTTGACCTCGACGCCGGAGTTGTTCGGAACCTGACAAAGAAGACCGAGGTCTCGTTTGCGCCTCTGCCGAAAGCCATGCAGAAAATACTCGAGGATGGCGGCCTTCTGTATCACATCGCCAAGTACGGCGATTTCAACCTTGACTAGCTTTTACGAGGGAGAAAAAGGATGACCGTGCAGTTTGACAAGATCGTTCCACCAACGGATGGCGAGAGAGTACTGGTTGAAGATGACCGAATCATAGTGCCAGACAAACCCATAATCCCCCTTATAGAGGGAGACGGGATCGGGCCAGACATCACCAGCGCCACTAGGCGAGTTCTTGATGCCGCGGTTGAGAAAGCCTATGGCGGCAAACGCAAGATCGTCTGGTTTGACGTCTATGCTGGTGACAGAGCTTTCGAGAAATACGGCGAGCCACTGCCCGAGGACACGATCAACGCTATCCAGTATTACCACGTGGCGCTAAAGGGGCCTCTCACGACCCCGATCGGCGGCGGCTATAGGAGCCTCAACGTGGCGATGCGTCAGCGGATGGAGCTTTACAGCTGCGTTCGTCCCGTATGGTATTTCGAGGGCGTCCCAAGCCCTGTAAAGCACCCCGAGCGGATGAATATAGTCATCTACCGTGAGAATACGGAGGACGTCTATGCCGGCATCGAGTGGCAAAAAGGCTCCGATGAGGTCAAGAAAGTCATTAACTTCCTCAACACCGAGCTCGGGACCAACATCAGGCTCGACTCAGGGATAGGTATCAAACCAATCAGTGAGTTCGCGAGCAAGCGCCTCGTTCGTGCGGCGATCAAATACGCCATCAAGCGAGACAGAAAGAGTGTGACCCTGGTCCACAAAGGCAACATAATGAAGTTCACCGAGGGCGCCTTCAAGGACTGGGGCTACGAGGTCGCAAGGGATGAGTTCGGGGACATTACTATCTCTGAGCAGGAGCTCTGGGACAAGTTCGACGGCAAGTTGCCAGAAGGCAAGATACTCATCAACGACAGGATCGCAGACAGCATGTTCCAGCAGATTCTCACACGCACCGATGAGTATGAAGTTGTCGCGCTGCCCAACCTCAACGGAGACTATCTCTCCGACGCTTGTGCCGCCCAGGTTGGCGGGCTGGGCATGGCGCCCGGAGCAAACATCGGCGATACGGTGGCGCTCTTTGAGGCAACGCACGGGACTGCCCCCAAGTACTCCAACATGGACAAGGTCAATCCCACGTCGCTGATACTCTCAGGCGTGATGATGCTTGAGTACCTCGAGTGGCCTGAACCGGCAGAGATAATATGCAGCGCGATTGAGAAAACCATCCAGCAGAAGCGCGTGACTTACGATCTTCATAGGCTGATGGATGGAGCGACCAAACTGAAAACGTCGGAGTATGCCTCGGCTCTGATAGAGAACATGGTGTAGCGATTTTGCTGCTCTCTTGGGGGATGCCGCGAGGCGTCCCCCATTTTGCTTTCTTGTCGTTCTGCATGGTATATTAGGATTGTGATGGCCGACGATGAGCTGATCGCAATTGATGTTCCCTATGGGCCAGACACCACCGTCGTTCGGGTGCCCAAACGCAACCTCATGGGCATGATCAGGCCCAAGCCGGCACCCATCAAGGATGAACTGGCAACGCTGCATGCGGCGCTCTCCCACCCCATAGCCTCGGAGCCGTTTGCGCAGTTCGTCTCCCATCGCGGCGAGGAAACACTTGTCGTTGTGAACGATGCCGCGAGGCCAACGCCGACCGCGCAGGTACTGCCGGCTCTGCTCGAGACCGCCAAAGGCGCCGACCTCTACTTCGCAGTGGCCACAGGTGCTCACGGCTCACCGACGTGGAAGGAAATGGTTAGCATCCTCGGCGACCTTCACGAGAAGCTCGCGCCGCGGACATTCATCCACGATTGCCATAACAAGGCCGATATGGTCAACCTGGGCAGGACCAGCCGAGGCACAAACGTCTCTCTTAATAGACTTCTGCTCGACGCTGACCGGACCGTCATACTAGGCTCGGTCGAGCCGCACTATTTCGCTGGCTACACTGGCGGGCGGAAGTCGCTTTTGCCAGGGCTTTCTGCCTTCGAGACAATAGAGCAGAACCACAGCCTTGCCCTCTTGCCAGGCGTCATGCCTTTGGCCCTCAAAAAAAACCCAGTCCACGAAGATATGGTCGAGGGCGTTGCACTGCTCAAGAACAAGCCAATATTCGCCATCAACCTCGTCCTAGACCGCGATCAGAAGATTTATGCGGCAACCGCGGGCGAACTTGGCGCCTCGTTTATGGCTGCGACGAAAAGAGCTGATGAGATATACGTCATGCCGATACGCAAGCGAGCAGATGTTGTCGTCTCGGTGGCAAGAAGCCCTCTGGACCGCGACCTATACCAGCTGCAAAAAACTCTCGAGCACGGCCTGCTAGCGGTGAAAGACGGGGGCGTGCTGGTCCTCGTCTCGCAGTGTTCAAATGGCGTGGGCGAGCGCTCATATATCGAACTGATTAGACAACTTGGAGACCCTAAACAGGTCATAAAGCGTGTTCGACAGGACCCTGTGTTTGGGTGCCACAAGGCAGGGCGCCTCGCTCAGGCCGCGCTTCGCGTGAAGCTCTTTGCCGTTACAGACCTCGATCCGAACATTATTAGAGATGTATTTGCTGAGCCTTACTCCTTCATGCAGCAGGCAATTGACAGCGCACTGCGTCTGGCCGGCCCCGATGCTGATATGCTCTTTTTGATGAATGGCAGCGTAACCGTGCCAACGCTTCTCGACACTTGAAACCAGCCTTGCTTAGGCATTGTCGTTCTATTGGGAATCCCGCGGGGGGTGCTATGAACAAGCATTCATTTTGATCCCATGCTATCCGTCACCAACACCATCTGATTTTCCAGGGGGGCTTCCACCCAGGCATAGGTCGCCGGTAACAATACTGAATAGCCAAACTCGTTGACACGGGTTGGGCACGCCCTACAATACGCTTGATCTCGTTCGGCCTCAGCAGTGAGGTATTGCTTCGCATTCGGGCAAAAGGAAAAGGCTTGGACAAAACAGCAGGTTTTGAAGTCTCCGGGGTAAGGATCGGCGGCAAGGAGCCGATCATAATCGCTGGGCCGTGCACGGTTGAGTCGGAGGAACAGACGCTGACCGTTGCCAGGGCGGTGAAAGCGGCAGGCATCAAGGTCCTTCGCGGTGGTGCCTTCAAACCCCGGACCTCGCCCTACAGCTTCCAGGGGCTCGGCGAGGAGGGGCTGAAGATACTCAAGACGGCGAGGGATGAGACCGGCCTTCTCATACAGACTGAGGTGATGGACGCCAGGCAGATCGATCTGGTATGCAGATACGCCGATATCCTTCAGATAGGGACACGCAACATGATGAACTACTCGCTCCTGAAAGCGGTTGGCGAGGTCCGCTTCCCAGTGATGCTAAAGCGTGGCTTCATGGCCAAGGTGGAGGAACTGCTCTTGGCGGCCGAATACATCATCAAGGGGGGCAACGAGCGAGTGTTCTTGTGCGAGCGCGGGATAAGGAGCTTCGACGATTCGACAAGGTTTACGCTCGACCTCGCAGCTGTCCCACTCATAAAAAAACTGAGTGCGCTGCCGATAGTTGTTGACCCCAGCCACGCAACGGGCCGAGCCGACCTGATCATCCCAATGTCGCTGGCAGCGCTCGCCGCTGGGGCAGACGGCGTTATGGTTGAGGTCCACCCCTGGCCCAAGAAGGCCTTATGCGATGGGCTGCAATCGCTGTCGCTCGACATGTTCGGGGAGTTCGTCAAGAAAGTGAGCGCGATGATCCAATTCCTCGCCTCGCACAATCAGGAGCAGTAGCTGTCCGTGCCGGAACCTACCTCTGCCAGACCACTTAAGGTGCTGGCGATGATCCCCACGTTCAACGAGCGTCAGAACATCACGCCGCTTATCAAGGAGATTCTGCTCCTTTCGGATGATTTTGGCGTGCTGGTTGTGGACGACGACTCTCCCGACGGGACAGCCGAGGCCGTCCAAGGGCTTGCAGAAAAGCAGCCGGAGAGTGTCTTCCTCATGCTTAGGAAGGAAAACCGTGGTAGGGGCCTCGCCGGCATTGCTGGCCTTATCGAGGCCGCGAGGCGCGGGCCAGAGTTTGTTGTTGAGATGGACGCTGACTTCTCACACCGCCCGTTCTACATTCCCAGGTTTCTCGAGGCGATAGGGGACGCTGACATCGTGATCGGTTCACGAGGCGTGAGGGGCGGAGAGCAGGTTGGCAGGAGTTTGGGCCGTAAGATCATCACGAGGCTTGCCAACGGTTACATCATGGCTGTGCTGGGGATTTACGGGCATGATCTGACGTCAGGGTTCAGGCTCTTCAGGACCTCGGCATTGCAGAAACTGCCACTTCAGAGCATGATCTCAAAGGGCCCGGAGGTTGTGCAGGAAATCCTGTGCCTTGCGCAGCAGCATGGGCTGAAAATGGTCGAATACCCGATCGTTTTCTATGACCGTTCAATGGGGTCATCCACATTCAGTTTGAAAACTGCGCTTCGGAGCCTGCTTATGATGTGGCGTTTCAGGCTCAGATATAGGGCTAAATGATGTTTCTGTGGTGGATTTGCTGTGCCCTCTCGTCTATTGTGCTCTGTCAGATTGGCTGGTATGTTCTTGTCCTTACAACATTCAGACGTTGTCGCCGATCTAAGCTTTGACGGCTGCAAATCGATGATATGAATCAGAGCCGTGTGCAATTGCTTTGCTTTGCGCGACATTCTCTGGGACCTACTTTATGATTATGGTGAAGCAATTTGACTGAGAAGAAGACGCACGAAGTATTTTCTCTCCCGATCACAGAATCCGGCGGGCGCTTGACGATGACGGTTGCCCCGGAGGTAAGGTCCCGGTACAACTTTGAGGACATCAAGTCCAATATGCTCAAGGCTGGCGTGGGCAACATGGACCTTCAGCGGATCATGGAGGTCATTCAGAGGGCGTCGAGCGAGCCAGAGGACATCGGGCCAGTTTTCACCTACTTCGACAAGCGGAAGGAGAGCGTCATTGAAGTAACGGTTTCCAGCAACGGGGCGGAGGCTCAAATTGAGGTAACTGACTGGGACCAATCGGAAATAACACCTGATGACCTTCGGTTTTGTCTGTACAAGGCAGGCGTTGTTGCGGACATCGACGAGGAGAAGCTACATCATATAGTGCGGAGGCGGCCGGTAGAGACTGCTACCGTGGTCGCGAAAGCTGTCAAGCCGATAGACGGAGAGAATGCGAAGGCCGAGCAAGTGGTGAATGTAATGCACAAGCCGCAGCCCAAGATACTCCCTGACGGCTCAGTCGATCTTAAATCTTATGACATGTTAGTGCCGGTCGAGCAGGACAATATCCTCGTCAGGAAGATACCGGCTACTAAGGGGACGGCGGGTTCCACCGTTGATGGTCGGGTGATATTGCCGATTCCAGGCAAAGACATAAGCCTCTCGAAAGGCAAAGGAACTTATGTCTCCAAGGATGGCCTGGAGCTTCGGGCGGCGACAGACGGCAGCGTGATGATGGACAACCGAGGGCGGCTTTATGTCGAGAAAACTTATGTCGTGCGCGGCAATCTGGGCTACTCCACAGGCAATGTAAACAGTGCGGGCGACGTCAAAGTGAAGGGCGACGTGTTGGCTGGGTTTTCAGTTGAGGCGGACGGCGACATCATTGTCCACGGGATAGTGGAGGGCTCGAGGGTTGTCTCAAGGCATGGCAGTGTCATGGTGAAGGGAGGAATCCATGGTCACCAGAAAGAGGCGCATATTGAGGCTAAAGAGACCGTGGCTGCGAGGTTTATTCAGCAGGCCATAGTTACAGCGGGGGACACGGTCATGGTCTCAGGACACGTGCTGGACAGCGTCGTCAGAGCTGGCAACAAAGTTGATGTTGGTTCCAAAAATGGACACATCCTAAACAGCCTAGTTCAGGCGGGCAAAGAGATCATCATCAGGAATATGGGCAGCAAGAGGTCCAACAAAACAAGCGCCTATATCGGAGACCCGAAGATGAGCCTTAAAGACATCACTCAGCAGATCAAGGAGCTCGACAAGACCATCGCCGAGAAGGCGAGCGAGATCGACGAATACGAGCGCAACATCCAGATGCTCATCGGCTCGTCCACGTATCGTCGGGAGAATGAACTCAAGGTCAAGAACTACGTTACGATCATGGTCGATCTGTATGAACAGCAGCGCGCTGCTGAGGCCAAACGTGCTGCGTTGAAAAAGAATCTCCGCGAGCTTCTCCGGGGCCGAATAACCATCATCGACACAATATATGCCGGATGCGTAGTCTCAATCGCCAACATTTCCAGCACTCTCACCGAATCGGTGAAGGGCGTCATTTTCTGCATAGAAGACGGGGAGCTTGTCACTAAAGCCTTGCAGGAGACGGAGGATTAGCAGACCCATGAGCTTCCGCTCGTAGGGCAGTGGATAGCAGTCTGGCCCGGGCCGGTTTGATCGAACATGGCTTGACCTGCTCGCCTTGAGGCACTCCCCGGATGACCGGCCCCATTGAAGAGCATTCACAGCTCGAGAAAATCGAACCTGTCCGGCTCGCTTGGCTCGAGGTCGGAAACCGCAAACAGCCAGATTGAAAGGCCGTCAAACGCGCTCACAAACTCCCCCGATGCATCGACCGACAGCGACCGATGTGTTCCCGAAAGGTCAGCCTTCCATAGGAGCTCGCCGCCGAGCCTCAGGCAGATCAGCGCCTTCTGCTGTCGGAACACCTCGATAAACTCCCTCTTTTGATTTCTGGCCACGACGGAGCTCTTGCTGGCAAGTGTCTTCCTCCACGCTATCTCTCCGTCGTTTCCTATCATAAACGCTGACTGCGAGGTCGTTGTACAGAAAAGACCATCCTCAAAAGGCCGCAACCTGGCCACCGGCTCGCCGATATTGGCAGCCCACAACCTCTGACCAGCGAGATCAAACGCCGTGACAGCGCCACGAGAATCACCAACATAAACGGACTGATCGTCGGTCCCAAGGCGCGCGCCCGGACTGAACTCAACGCAGAAGACAGCCCTTCCCTTGAAATCAACGACCACCGCCCGACGCGCCTCAACCACGACCATGTCCTCGCCGGATGGGGAGATGAGGAAGTAGCGAGCGTCCGAGGATTTCGTCCAGGTCCTGATCAGCTCGCCATGACTGTCAAAAACGTAGATGTTTCCGGCGACATCCATCGTTGCGAAGTGGTTTCCGAGCGCGTTGATCGCCAGCATCGCTGTCCCGATACGCCTATGCCACTTAAGCTGATCGTGGGCGAAGGCGTAGAGCTGGTCTTCAGTGGTCGCAGCAAAGCAGTATGACCGCGAGGCAAGCTGGAGGGAGAAAATCGTTGTGCCGAGGGACGCTACCTGGCTTCTCTGTCCTTTCCAGTCGATAGAGAGAATCTGGCCCTCGGACGTAGCACAGAGGGTGTGCTTGCCGCCAGGGAGCACCCTGACCTGTGCACCTCGGCGGCTGGTTGCTTGCCGGAAGAGCTTAAAAACGTAAAGCGGCCGCTTCTCGGAAGTTTCGGCCCCGTTATGGGAATGCTCAAGGAACCAGAAGCGCGAGCTGTCGCCAGAGATAAGCTCGTAGCAGCGAACAGACCCCAAACTATCTGCGATCGCGATCAGGCGGCTGCCAGCGTCGATTGCCCAGCTGCTGGGCCGGCATGACAGCTCGAATCTGACCTGCGTGCCACCATCTCGGCCAAGCAGGTATAGCTCGCCGTCGATTGTGCCCAAGGCTACTACCTTGCACTCATCAACACATGCGGCAAATCTCACCGGGCGCCTTGGCTTGAAGGCACGAACGTCCTGGCCCCGGCTGTCGAACAGGTAAGCTCCCATTCCGTAAGCCGGCAGTATTATCCACTGGCCGCACGAGCTGAATCGCCCCACGCCGCATAAGGTCCCTAACCTTCGCAGCCACAGCGCCTCGAGCCCGTCATCAACCACACCAATGAACGCGTTGAAATTGCCGACCAAGACGGAACTTTCGTCCGCCGAAACCTGTATGAACTCAATGGGAGCGCCAATCTCCAGCGAGCTGACTTGCCTCCCATCTCGGTTGAAAACGCAGACGGCCTGGGAGGGCCCGCCAACGATGACGGCGCCGTCGGAAATGCGGATGTCGGATGCTGAGATGACATTAGAATGCCCTATCTCCCATAGTGTCTCTCCCGCTGAGTCCAGAAGAAAAGAGGTGTTGTTGAACAGCGATACGAAGAGATATGCGCCATCCCGGGAGAGCCTGAAGGTGCGGATTCTATCCTCAAACCGCTTGGTGAAGACAAGCTTGCCCTCAGGAGCAATGCAGCAAAGCGTCCGATCGCCATCAGCAGCTGCAACATGCCCAGTAACCGCGACGCTCAAAGCGTTCAGGAGGATGGCAGACGAATAGACCCATCTCTCTTGAAGTGTCAGCGAAGGGACACCATCACACGTGGGCATTTCCGAGGCAAGACCCTCTTCTCTGCCCCTCACACGTCTCAACGGTCTCTCCCAGAAAGCAGCGATTCGATAATCACCTGGGCTCCTGATGGATCATCGAAACCGTCATCTATCAAGAATAGATCAAACCCGATCACCGCGAGCTGCGGATCGACCTCGGCCAAACAGAATCAAGCCCGGTCAGTGAATCGTCAGATATGGCCAAGTATCGCTTCTCTGACCGTGCCTGTCGGACGCGACAAGCTCGAGTAGGAGACGACCCGCAGCAAGGCCGCCTACGCCCGAGTAGAACGTGTAAGTCCCGTCATCGGCCACGTCATCGCCCTGCTGCCCATTGTCCCACAGATAAACTCCAAGCGGCGTCTGCCCCTCCAGGAATAGCTCAACCCGGTCGATGTCTGACCACGATGACCCGCTCGAGTCCCTGACCACGGCGGTTATCCTGACAATCCCTCCCTGCGTCGTAACCGACGTGCCGCTAAGGCTTGCCATTTGTATCGTTGGCCGGTTATCTGCCGCGAACAAGCAAGGGCGCAAGTGCTTAGCGCCCCCGGCCAGGCACATCCGGGAGGACCTGGCTCCGTTCACAATCAGATACGGCCACATGCCGCTCTGCTGCCCTGAAGAATCGGTCGCCACTACCCCCACTAGATACTGGCCTGAGGCGAACATCTCCGGATAGATATAGATCGAATAACTGAATACGCCGTTACCCGCCGTCAGGTCCCCGTCAAGCCCGTCGTCGTGCATCAGAATGCCGGTCGGCGCACCCTCGAAGTAGAGCTCCACGCTCGCAATATCGTCTTTGCCATCCGGAGTCGCGACCTCGGCAGTTATCGTCAAGTTGCCACCATCCACCTGCGAGATGTAGCTGTTGTTGAACGAGACGGCCTCGATGGCCGGCGGCAGGTCGGCCGACGCTCCGGTCAAGGCGGCATGGACGTCAATAAGCCCCGCCCCTGTCTTGATGTCATCGCCAACCTGTTTTGCGCTTTGCCTCAACCGCTGGACGATCTCGGAGGCGGTCTCATCCGGGAAATGCGACCGCAACAGGGCGCAGGCACCGGCCGCGAAGCCCGCAGCGCAGGCGGTTCCGTGGAAGTAGTCATAGCCGAGAGCATAACCGTCCGTCGATAGGCTACACTGGTAAGTTGGAAGCGTCGTGAGAATGCCATCCCCGTCCCCGGGGCCGCCTGCACCGCCCGGGGCCACAACGTCAACCTTTCTCCCCTCCTCGTTGTCCCCTATGCTCGAGTAGGATGCAAGCTGTCCGCTCCTGTCAGTCGCTCCGACAGCCAAGACGCCGTTGAAACTCGCGGGGTAGCCGGACACGCCGCCAGAATCGCCCGTCCCCGAGACCACTACGACGTCGTGGACGGCCGCATAGTTGACGGCGTCCTCAAGCTGTGCGGATTTGGCATCAAAGCCGACTGGAATCAAAACGACTTTAGCGCCCATGTCCACCGCATATCGAACCGCCTCCCACATCGCTTGTCTGGACCCATCGAACTTGAGGGGCATGACCGAGGCGCCCCAAGAAAGGCCCGCGACGTTGAGTGGGCTGCCGTTTTGGTCCGTGAATAGAGACGGACTGTTGTTGGCGCTGCCGGCCACTATGCCCGCCACAGCCGTGCCCACGCCATCCTCGTCAAACACGCCACTGCCTCCCTTGCCGTCCTTCGTGAACGACCAGCCAAACACGTCATCTACGTAGCCATTATCGTCGTTATCAATCGCGTCGGCGTCGGTCTCGCCGGAATTGGTCCAAAGGTTATCCCTAAGGTCCGGGTGATTCAGGTCAATCCCCGTGCTCACTATTGCGACGATGACTGACGAGCTGTCGCCGCGTTCGACTCGCCACCCAGCGGGAGCGTTGACATCCGCCGCGCGCATCGGGTCGAAAAGTGCCCATTGCTCATCAAAGCTGCTGTCACAGGGCATGACCATCCCGTCTTCCGGGACCAGATCGCACTCAAAGATGTTCATAGTCCCGGCCGAAACAGCGAAGGTATCGAACGTGTAGCCGACGAACCCCGGCTTGCTCACTGCAAGACCAACGTGCTCGCCAACCGAAACCGTCCTGAAACGGACACGCCCCAGATGGTCGCTCTCCAGCGAGGTCTTCACGCCCGATGCGTCAGTTATGGTTACGGCCGCATTTGGCAGCGGGCAGCCCTCGGCGTTCTCGGAACCATTGCTAATCTGAACCGCGACTGTTCCGCTCTCGCCCGCCCGGCCAACATCGATGCGGAGCAACATCTTTGATCCGTAATCCACTGCCCACAGGTAAAGGCCGTCGAACGCCAGCTCATACAGCTCGGAGTTGGGCGCCACGAAGCCAGGGTCGATCGCCCCGTCGCTCTTGCGAATGAAAACTATGCTATCGCTCTGACCACACGTTGCCGAAACGAACAGGTCCTTGCCGGCCGCAGCCACCCCGAAGCCCTGAACCAGCTCAGTCAGGCCCACTTGTGACGGCAAATCCGCCCTTGAGTGCTCTGTCCCATCAAGACCATACCAAATGAGCGTCCCGCCGCCCGAGCTAGATTTGAGGCAGACAAGATTCTCACCATCATAGGTCAGGCCGATCATCCGGCCATCGACATGAAATGACGAGACAAGGCTCCCATCGGCTGGGTCTATGCACAAGAGCCTCGGCACTGACCCCGAATCAATGATCCACACATCGCCGGCGACCCATGCACAGCCCCGGGGCTGCACCTCATTTATAGTATTTTCCACATAGTCGATCATGAACGAGTCGCGGGTTGTGCCACCGATCGTGTCAAGGACATAGAGCATGGGCGAGACGATGTCGCCAATTACAACCACGCCAGAAGAGTAAAGAAGGCCGGACTCGTCCACGGCAAGGCCGCGAGGATTCAGCTCCTCTGGCGCCGAGAACTGGTATCCGACGTCCCCCAAGGCCGCCAGAGCCTGATTGCCGGCAAAGAACATGAAGGTCGAAACAGCGACTATCATCAGTATCACAAGATGTCTTCGCATAGGTTTGTTCTCCCTATGATTAGCGGGTTTCGATACTACAAAATAAAGCGTCCAGCCGGCTCTATTGGGCCACCGGGATGCCTCCTCTCATCGCTCTGAGGGCAAACTCTCGCCCAACACTCAGGCGTGCCAGGCGGCCCCCCGAGCTCTGCAAAATGGCGCAAATTAAAAAAGCCAATCCACCTAAATACGGGCCGATGATAGCAACATCCGAGCAACCTTTGCAAGCGCAGACGGGCCAAAGCGCCTCGTCGCCCCGATAAGAGATGAAGGCCGTAGCCAGAAGCGCCTCGCCGCTCTGGCCGCAAGGGCTGAAACACCATCTGAATACGATCGGTCTGCTGATTTTCTGGCGCTGATTTGGCTTTCAGCAAGCCGTTTCCTCTTCAGCATGTCATCAAGCCTCGACCCCGACGTGCAGTTCGCATCCAGGACCTCCACCACGCTTGCGCCGCCTTTGGTCACGAGCCTCATCGCGCCCGCAAGGTCCTCCTCTTCAGATTCTAGAAGCCCCGCCACGAAGCATACACAGGTCAGAATGCCAGCCCCTCGGAGCGTTCTTAACGTCCCTATGCAGGTCTCCCTATCGAGCTTAGGCCCGAAGGCAAGCTCGGACGCTGCCCTCTCAAACGCGACGGGCAGAACGATCGTTGCCATATCGCACCCGGCCTTTTGCAGCCTCTTCGCAAGCTGCGCCGAGATGCCGCACTCGCAAGTCCGAAAGCTGAAGCGTGCGGTCTTGAGGCCTGCACGAGACATCTCGTCCACGAGCTCCTCCCACCACAGGTCAGGTGGGGCGAGGTTGTCGCCGACTAGCTCGAAGCTATGCTGACCCATATCTAGAAGGCCGCGGCGCATCTCTCTTACCACCAAAGATGGCCTCTTCATCTGTGCAACGCCGCCCGAAAGCCGCGGAACGAGACAGTGCAGACAGCTGTGCTTGCAGCCCACCGAAACCAAGACCGGAAGCCTGGCCTCTTCGCCCAACGGCGCCTTGTATAGCGGCAGCTTCAACATCTCCCAGGGCGACATAAGCATCCTGTTTATCTTGAGCATCTCTCTCCCCGAGAACGAGCTGATACGAACCGATGCGCCAAGCCGCCCGGACTGGGCCAACCTCAACAGCGCATCCCGATTTTTCAAGCGACCGGGGCCGGCAAAGCCGAATGGGTCGCTAATTATCGCATCCAGGTCGGGACACTCCCAATGGATTCGGGCCTCCTCAAAGAGGAGGTCACGCCCACAGAGCACAACGGCAGAATCCGGCACAAGCGCCTTCGCCTCTCGAACTGCTGTCAGCTCCCTGTCAAGAGTGATAAGCGATGCGCCGAACACGATCAGACTCGGGCGATGTCTCACTATGTCCGAGCGCAACGCCCCCCACTCGAGCCCCTCCGCCTCGTAATCAACCACCTTGCACCTGAAGCCAGCAAGCGAGAGCTTAGCCGCCACAAGCAAAAGCTCCAGCGGAGGCGCAGCAGCGGGTGATATAAGCCGGCATCGCGCCCTCGGCCACCATGAGCGCAGAGCTCCATCGTCAGGAAGCCGCGCCAGAAGCGCCGTCTCAATACCTCGTGTATTGGCCACTTCCAAAAAACCTCGAGTGCAATGGGCTCACATACCTCAGCTAGTATTCACGAGAACCTATCATGCAATCGGCAAAGCCAAATGGGAAGAGCGCGATTTGCGATAGAGGGTCAGCGCGATTTGCACAGATTATTGGCTTGAGCGCGTCTGGCTTCGTGCCGCATTGGTCTGTTTTGTTGTTTCTCCCTCGCCCACGCCACACCCATGAACAGGTCTTCTCTACTCAACTTATGACCGTCAGCCGGTATCCTTCAGGCGTCGATAGATGTTACAGTTATGCGATTGGCGGTCTGAAATCGAGGAGCTAGCCTCGTTTTCGTGGCCGATGATTGCTAGGATGAAGAGCCTACAGGCATGTGGGATGCGGTTTTGAAGCAGTGCACGAGACCGGATATACAAATGAGTCGGGATTTACTAGCAGTTGTCGAGAAAGGTGAGACGTCGAAAGTCTTGAGATTGACAGACGACGCGAAGAAGGTGTGCCTAAGATGCGGCTCGTGCCTTGCCGTATGCCCCGTCTATAAGAAGAAACTCGTCGAGATGGTTGCGCCGAGAGGCAAGATGGCTCTGGCTGAGGCGCTCGCGAGCGGCGAGATCGACGCCGAGCACGACGTCGCGTCTTATCTCTCGCAGTGTCTTGTTTGCACGGCTTGTATGGACGAATGCCCTAACGACCTTGATTTCGACGCGAGGATGATCGCCGGGCGGTCAGCGCTCAGAAGAAAGAAAGCCAGCAATCTCCCCTTCTTCATGGCCTTTCGGACAGTCCTCCAGACAAGATCGCTAATGAACCTCGGCGCATTCTTGGCGCGAGTGCTTCGTCGCCTGTTCTTCTTCAAAGTCCCCAGCGAATCCGGGATGCACCTCAGGTTCCCAATCATGGTCCCAAGAGACCGTCTCCTTCCAAAGATAGCGCCGCGTCCGTTCCTCAGCTCTGCCGCAGCCAGGAGCCGATCTACTCCGGAAGATGCCCCGCAAACCCGGTCAGTTGCTTACTTCGTCGGATGCATGGCCAACTACTCCTGCCCCGAGGTCCCCCTCCAGCTGCTCCGACTGGCCTCAAAGGATGTCTCGCTCTTCGTCCCCCTCAAACAGAAGTGCTGCGGCATGCCAGCAATCATATCGGGCGACCTCGTCTCTGCAAGGAGGCTTGCCAAGCACAACATAAAGGTGTTGCTTCAGACAGGCGCAGAAGTGATAGTTACCACCTGCGGCTCCTGTGGATCGGCGATCAAGCATTACTACCCAATCCTGTTTAGAGATGATCCCCGGATGCTCGCCTCGGCACAGACCGTCGCCGGCCGCATAATCGACGTCTCGGAGCTGCTCGTTGACGTGCTCGGCCGGACGAAGTTCTCGGTCAACAAAGACCTGCTTGAACGACTGGGACTCGACCCCGCCAAACCTGTCAAAGTTACCTACCACGAGGCATGCCACCTCGGCAGGCGAATGAACATCGTCGCACAGCCAAAAACGATCCTAAACAACACCGCCGGCGTCCAGTTCGTCCCGATGCAGGACGCGAACGTGTGCTGCGGCTGTGGAGGGCTGTTCAGCGTTCATCACTATGACATCTCAAGCGAGATTGCCACGGACAAGGCCAAGAACATCCTTGCGACTGGCGCCGACATTGTAGCAACCGGCTGCCCCGCCTGTGTTATGCAGATAGCGGACGGACTCGCCCATATCGGCCGCAATATCCCTGTCGTCCACACGATCGAGCTTATTTCAACGAAGTGATCCCAATGGCTCGCGGCCATGAGCCAGGCCCTTCAAGCCTGACCTTAGACGATTCGCGACATCACGCTGGTCTGCTGATATGCGATTTGCTTACGTTTTGTCCCAAATGGCACAATCGGCCTAGAATCGCTGTCCTAAATGGGACAAATAAAGAAACAGGATCGATTGGCGCAATATCACGATATTGACCAGATATAAGCGAAATAAGTCCCGATATCCAAACACATACCAATTCTGCCCGACTTGGGGCAGAAAACCGCGATGCGTGCCCAATTCACCCCTTGAATAGGCAATCTGAAGAATCGGCTGACTACTGTGGCACAGAATCTGCTTTGAAATAATTAGACATCTCGTAAGGAATTGGTAAGAAGCAATAACAGGGAGGTGTGTAGATAAAGTTCGCCCCGATGAGCCCCATGTGGTTCAGTTTTAAGCCCTCGGCAGGCTAGCATGAGTCCTGCCCGACCCTATCCACCTGCGAGGGCAAAACTAGGTGTGGGGGATCGTTGCCCTAACGACCCCCGCACCTTATCTCGCCTCTCTGAAACAGTTATGTCTCAAGCTCCCTAATCCAACAATGCTGGTCTCTCTGCTTGGAGCCATTGCTTTGGGGAGAGGAAGACCAGCACCTCGTGAGGTCCTCTGGAGAGTCGCTTGATAAGGTGTGAGCGCGAGGTCACGTCGTCTATTATCCTCTTCGGTGTTTCATTCGTCAGGGCAAAAATGCCCATTCTCGCCGAAATACGTTCATCGACGATAAGCCAGCAGCCATGCAGAAGAGCGTCGAATGGGAAGTCTGGAACCGAGATAAGCCTGGGAAGATTAGTCATATGAACCCTCATATCTCGCACTTGTAGGCCACACAGGTATTCACGGAGGTCACTCGTCAGCCTCGACTGTTGGATTGCCATGCGCGCCTCAGCCACGCCGATTCGGAGATTGAGCGAGACAATACTATAGGCCGCGTAGCCAAGCAGCAGTACGCACAATAGTGCACCTGCGATACGCAACCGTCGTGCAAGTCTAGCTCTTAAGCCAAGGGTCTGTTCATGCAAGCCGCCGGCGATGCCTTTTGGCCTTTCGGCTCTCGACTTATGAGCTCGGACAATGGACCTACCTATCCTCGAGGCGAGCCTCGTCTGCCTCGCAACGCCAATACCCAAAAACAACGCCAAGCCCACGAATGATTCATCCGATTGGTGGATGTTCGTGTCGAGAACGGAGAGAGGGGGAATAAATAGAAGTGCGACCCAGACAAGCAAGCACCTCGCTTTAGCGGGCGCATTGATGAAGCAATACGCCAAGACGACAAGACATACGGCCAGTTTCGCCCGTTGCGTCGTGACTGTGTATCCGACAAAGGCATCTATGAGAAAAAACGCGACGACACATAAAAGGAGATAAACGTGCCGATTTCTGCTGCCCCAAGCCAGCGCGGCCAAGACAATGAGCGAGGCAGGCAGGTAGAATAGGAACTGATCACACAGAAAAAACTCCAGGTCCCCTGCAATCGGCATCAAATCAAACCTTGGGACGTGAAGTGGGAAACCCGGCTCGATCAGGTTTCTGATAACGAAGAATATCCCAATACCTGTAACAAACAGACCCGCAGCGAGCTTGATAACTCGCCTCTTGGGCACCAGAAGAGGTAGCAGAAGGGGGATCAAGAATGATGCTTCTTTCGACAGGAATGCGCCGATCAAGAGCGCAATCCCCAGCCAAGGAAGACTTTTGGGTGCGTGACGCGTTGACAAAGACTTCGCCCATCGCGCAATGTAGAACATCCCCGAGGCAACAAAGAACAGTTCCATCTGTAGGGAGGATGAGGACCGCAGCCAGGAGAGGCTGTAGATGGGGAAGTAAAAGAGCACCAGCAGCCCGGCTACAACACCAGCAATCCGTCCACCGAGAAGGTTTCCAAGCCGATAGACAAAGAATACCATCGTCGCAAAGATAAACATGATGCCGAGCTCGTATGGCGTGGGGAACGGTCCGAAAAGCGTGAACAAGATTACCCAGAACATCGAGGGAAGAGGTCGGTAATAAATCCAAGGGTTAAACGTCCAGAAAGGCGTGAAAAAGGTCTTGAGGCTGGACGCGTATTCCTGCGCTAGTCGCAAGTAGATATAGTCGTCGAACGAGAAATAGGTGAATAACCCAACCGAGGCAACAAGAAAAGCAATAAGGAATATGCAGAGCCCGGTTATGTCAAAATGTCGCAAGGAACAGATGACCTCATCCTTGTTCTCAGGAGCTGAACACCAGAGGAGAGGGGCTAAACTCTCAGCCTAAGACTGAACAGCTTTCTCGGAGGCAGAAGTGAATGCTAAAGTGAGGGTTTTGTCAAGTCAGAGCCGGTAAGCCATGCTCGCTAGAACAAGTAGGGCCGAGAAAACAGTGGCAAGAGGTATCGCGCGATGAACGCGAGTTTAGCTTGCCCGTCTGGCCAAGTGTCCAGACTCGACAGGCCGCGAAACCCATGAGAGGTAGGGATTCGACGCCTCTTCCTTCAGGCCAACGTCGAACTCATCCCGGGTTATCGGAACCACGGACTTGACAACGGTCAAGTTCTTCTTCTTGGCCCGCGGCAGGCCTGAAGCGGAAAACAGCGCGTGAGAAACACTTCTGGCATGCCAATACCTGACAGTCTCTACGCTCTTGCCAGCACCTACGTGCCCACATTCGACAACTACTTTGAAGTACATTTTCTTGCCACCTCCTTGACAGGTGTTTCCGCTTCGTTATAGAAAATCAGCACATCCCGTGCCAAACAGCCCAACTATTTAGCTTATCGGCGATTATTAGCCTAGCTTCGATCAGAAGCGGTTCTTGCACCCTCAGAAAATGGCCTTGACTCTCCCCCTTGCAGGAATTGGTCATATTACGATTATTATATCATGAGCGCCCCTAATGGATAGTTATATCTATGTTTCGCTAACTGTCCCATTTGGGACAGCGCTTTACCACCAATTGTCCCATTTGGGACAGTTTTCCCCGGCTGCAAAACCAGGACTCCCTTGCGAAAGTTGCAATATGCAACGTACACCCCGAAACGCGAACTGCCCAAGTAGAGCCTGCAATCTGGAACTACCTATAACTACGAACTACTTGGCGAGGTCGCGCTCAGAGAAGCTGATCTTTGTTGCTGGGCCTGTTGCTCCGCCTGGGTGTATGCAGCTCATGGGCGCCACTGATGCAGGGCGATTAGGGCCCTGTTCCCCCGTGTGGGGTCATCCTGCTCCGGTCTGTGGTGGGGGAAAAGCAGGCTTTAGGATGAATATCTCAACGGTGGGTCCAAAGAACGTGTCCGGGCCAACCTCAGGAGCCGCAAAGCCGCTATTAGGGAACCACCTAGCATCCGGCGGCCAGCCGCTGATAGTGTCAACCAAAACGCAGTAGTGCCGGATGAGGCCTAACATGCGGTCTGGCCAGTCGAGCCCGGAATACCGGCCAACCCCCCAGCGTTCGATCGTGAAGAAAACAGCTCCCTGTTCTAAGAACCACGCGGGGTCCGGCAGATTCTCCTGATTCTTCAGGCGCTCAAGAAACACCTCGCCGATCGAAAGGTCTCTCGCCCCCACGGTTCTGGGCGTCCAAAGCGAGTGCAGCGAGGCAACCCGGTAGCCTACGCCGCCGACCGGCTCCCCGTTTCGGATGAACCATTCTTGAACCCTCGCGAGAGAACAGGCCCGCGTCATCACATAGTCATTTAAGAGCGTGGCCCGGGCTGGGAGCAGAATGGCAAGCCCGGTCACGAGTGCGATCACTTTCGGCCGGAGGCTCTTAGTGCGGACAGATTCTGCCACCCGGGCGATGCCAACCCCGGCGAGGATGGCAACGGATGGGGTTAGCGGGAGCACATTCCTTGGGAACGCGGCCCTTGCGGAGGCAAAGAGCGCGAGATGAGGCACAACGAAGGCCAACGAGACCAGCAGATAGCGCCTTCCCAGCCGAGATGACGCGCAGGTTATGATGCCGAGGATGGCGAGCCCGGCCGCCACGTAGCCAACGTCGCCGAGAGCCGCACGAACGTGGAACATGACCCCGCGCGGGTTCTCGCAGCTCACGCCTGGGACTCCGAGGTTGCCCGCCTGGAAGTAGTGCATGGCTTCGGCTCGGACATGATCGACGAGGACGGGCAAGTCGATGATGCCGCCAATGTTGATAACTGCGAAGATAGCGAATCCGACTGCTGCTACCTGCGTTGCGCGGCCCATCCGATTGCCCTTTGGTCCAACGAGCACGGCGGAGACAATCGCTGGGATAATGACGAGGAAAGCGGTGTATTTGAACGACGCCGCGAAGGCCGCGAAAGCCGCTGCCCAGAAGCTTGAGCGAGGGCTTCGGCGAGAGAGACTCAGGAACGAGAACAGCAGGGCGAGTTGGACGAATAGGGTCAGCGAAACGTCTGGGGTGGCATAGTGGCTGTGCAGGACACTGATGAAGCCGAAAGTGGCGACCAGGCCCGCGGGTATGCCAGCGCCTCGTCGGACGTCCCTCGCGGTCTTTGCCACCACTAGAACGGTGAGCGCCCCTGCCAGGGCACTGGCGAACCTAGCGTACGGGAGGTAATCGGGAAGCCTCAGGTCAGTGAGCCGTCCCAACAGGCCATAGTGCTTGCCCACGGTGAAAGCCACCACCGCCGAGACATAGTGGCTGAACACAGCTAGCGCCGGATAGTAGTAGAATGTGGGGCAAGGCTCCCCCGAGAACAGCGCTTTTAGAACCGCCAGCCCAACGTTGCGCTCGTCATGGTGGATAACCGCGGGGAGAGCCCAGTTTATGCCAACCAGCCGAATGGCAAAGGCTACCGCAAACACGACTGCTAGACCCACAATGGGCTGGATGCTGTGCGGACGATGCGGACCTTCAAGAGCATCCGCATCGCGGTGGACGGGGTCAGGCATGCCCATTTGTCGCCGGACTCCGCCCGCTAGATTTGCTCCGGCCCAGTAAGGCCCTCTTTAAGTCGGCCATCATTCTCTCGACCAGGGCATCCCAGGACGAGGCGCGAGCCATCTGATAGCCTCGCTCAACTGCGTCCGCATCTGGCCTGCTGAGTAGATTCTCGACCGCGGCGATGAACTCATGCGGCGTCGAGGCTATCTTCACGACCCCAGAGTAGAACTTCACGACGTCCGGAATGGGTGTGGATACAACCGGAGTTCGGGATGCAAGATACTCCAGCACTTTGGTCGGGTGTATGTGCATCGTGAGCTCATTAAGAACGAACGGGAGCACTGCGACGTCAAACTGGGCAAGATAGGCTGGTAGCTCCGCGTAGGGGACGAGGCCGGGCATGACGATGTTGGGTTGGGACTGGACGAGCTCATTTTGAGACTTCGTCCCAAACCTGGGGCCTACCAGCAGGATCGTCCAGTCAGGATGCCTCATCGCTGCGGCAAGGAGCATGTCGAAGTCGAGCCGGTCGTCCACAGCGCCAAAGTAGCCAATCAGTGGGCCATT
Source organism: bacterium (assembly GCA_035527515.1). Classification (NCBI taxonomy): domain Bacteria; species bacterium. The sequence goes on along the minus strand of DATLAJ010000064.1, from coordinate 14,563 downwards.
GACGCTTGAAAAGGCAGCTGGAACAGGCAGTTTCTGGGCCGCGGCGGCGCTGAAGTGCTCAAACTCGACGCCGCACGGCAGATACTTTATCTCCGGCGCAAGCTCCCTCTTTCGCTCGGCAAGCGTGTTAGTTCCGGCAAACACGACATCGGCGTCCCGCAAGAGTCTAGTCTCAAGCTCTTTCATGTCGCGCCTGGCAAAGCTGAAGGCCGAGTGCTCGTCCATGATGTCGTAAACCACGGCGGAATGCTCAAGCGAGTCCAGAAGATGGGCGAAACGAGGCGCGTAGAACCAAAGTGTGGGCGCGGCAGAAAAACCCATCGCACGGAGGCGATGGGCGATCGCCGACCTAGCGGTTCCGAGATTCGCTTTATACACCGCTGGGATTGCTCGCCCGAACGGGAGCAGAAGCGGCGACACGAGCCGAATCGATGATGCGCTTTCGGGCTCAACCTGCTGGGAGTTCTCTTTCCGCCTTGCGAGGTCAGAGGCGTATCTCGGCCAAAAATAGAGAATGGGATATGATTTGGCGAGGCGCACAGCTATCTGCTGCGGCCTCTGCCAGAGGCCAGTGAAAGGATGCGTGGAGATGAATACGATGGCCGTTCTGGATTCGGCGGTCCCCTTCAACGCACAGCGGCGGCGGCAGAGCAATCTTACCCATGCTGCGTAGGCCAAGGCAGCGAGCGAGAAAACGAGGAGGCGGAGTAAGAACCAGGCCTTTGCGGCGATCGATTTCATGGCAGGATGATCTTGGCACGCCGGACTTGCTCAGGCAAGCAAATATGACTATTCCAATAATCAGATTGGAGCGGGGAACGTTGCGGCTGCCTCGCGGATAGAGGGCAAAAGCTCCTGCCCGAAGGGCAGACCATGGGTAGCCGCAGGCGTAGCCTGACGGTGCAGAGCGAGGAGGCAACAGTTCTAGAATGCTTCTTTCAACGTGCTTGCCTTGACCGTAGGCATGTGTCAGGAGGCGCCGGGGGACAGCACGTCAAGGAGTGCTCCACCCTGCGGGAATCGAGCTGTCGATCCGGCGAAGCGCTTCCTTCTCACTAGGTAGAATGACGAGGTGCTTTTTGAGGCCATAAACACTGAGAACTTCAGCGGCCTCGTGCTGAGGGAGCGTCAGAATGAGCTGCCCGTCGCAAAGGGCGACGTCATGGCGAATTGTCTCGAGCAGCATCAAGCCATCTGGCGTCATGTTGGTGATGCCCGAGAGGTTTAAGACTACACTCCTAAATCCTGTGTCTATCGCCTCTTGCACCTTACTATGAAGTTGGGTGGCCCCTCTTTCATCGAGTGCTCCTGTGGCGCGCAACACTGCCGCTGGACCTTCAGCACAAAGCTCCACCACCATACTCATTACTTGTGTCGTACCTCCTGAATCTATCATCGGATATAGTTCGCTTTGTTTTTAGCGGTTTGACGATCGGTTGGTTGGTATGTAACCTCTTGTCGGACGCTCAAAGGCGACGTCACGATAATGTTTTCGGATCGGAGGTGACAGGATTTGGAAGCCAAGCCAAAACAAATGCAGTTCAAGGTAAGAATTGACGATGAGGCCTCCAGAGGCAAATACGCCAACTTCGTCAATGTGTGGCACAGCAACTACGAGTTCGTGATCGACCTTGGCCAGGTAATGCCGGGCCGCAACGAGATCAGGGTATTCGACAGGATCATCACGAACCCACTGCGGGCGAAGCTGTTCTGGAAGGCACTGGAGATGAACATCCAAAAGTATGAGGAGACTTTCGGCACTATCGACATCGAGCGACACCCCTTGCCGGAGGGCCAGGACATCAAGATGCACTAGGGCTGATACGGTATTGCGAGTGTTCGGTAATTGGCAGCGTGGGTCTCAGTTGTTTGGGTGTAGGTTTGGAGATATGCATTTAGCAAGATACAGAGGGTTATTGTGGTGTTTTTAACGGCTTCTGTCCGGCGTGAGGGGGCGGACCGCTATTGAGTTTGATTAAGGACTGTGTTGTATGATCTCTGAACCTCAGCCGTCTGTTGTCTTGGGGGACGGTGTGCGTTTCCCGTTCTCGCGAGGTGTCTTGACGAAATCCCTGACCGCTTCAGGGCTCCCGCTGGAGGAGGCGTATAGCTTTGCTTGCGACATTCAAAAGGAGGTGGCAGGCCGCGAAGGTGCGCAGTGCATGAAAGAGGAGCTGATCGCCATGGTGCTTTTGCGGCTCCGAGAGAGTTTTGGGGAGGAGATTGCAAAGGAGTATTCACGGCTGCGAGGCGGTTCTCGTCATCTAGTGGTAGAGGGCACTGGGACGTCGATGCCGTTTTCCAAGGGTCTCTTGACATTCTCGATACAGGCATCTGGTGTAGCGGCTGAGACGGCTTTTGAGATAGCAAGGCTCGTGGAGTCTGGCTTTAAGGCAGAGAGAAAGACGCTCGTGACCCGAGATAAGATCAGGGAGAGAACAGCGCACTTCCTCTCGACTACTTCGGGCGAGAAGTTTGCGCGCTACTACTTGATGTGGCGCCACCTCAAGGACGAGGCGACTCCGGTCATCGTGCTCATCGGCGGCGGGACTGGGACAGGCAAATCGACAATGGCGGGGGAGCTGGGTCGCTTCCTGGGGTTTAGGCGGGCGAGCTCGACGGACTCGATACGGCACATAATGGGGACGCTTTTCTCCGACCAGTTCGTGCCCTCAATACATGAGTCATCCTACACGGCCTACAAGTCGCTCTCTACGCCGCTTCCGGCCTCAGTCGATCCGGTAGTATTTGCCTTTCAGGAGCAAGCTGTTAAGATATGCGTCGGCGTGCGTGCCATGATCGAACGGGCAGTCCGGGAGGGCGTGAGCACGGTCATCGACGGCGTCCACCTCGTTCCGGGCTGCCTGAAGATCGGTCAATTCGACCGCTCAGCCATCGTTAGTTGGATAATGTGCAAGGTCTCGGACGAGGCCTCTCACAGAGCTAGGTTCTCCTCGCGGGAGGCCGGGGCCAAAAACAGGCTTGCGCGGCGTTATCTGGAGAACTTTGATTCAATCCGCAGGATACAGAATTACGTCCTCTCGCTGGCGGAGAAAAACGGGATAAGAACAGTGGAAAATGATAACTTCGACAAGGCGGTCAAAGAGGCAATTGCGGTTGTCAGCGATGACGTCATGAGACAATGCGGTTTTGAGGCCAAGAGGTAGTAGCTGGTGCGGATAGCGTTTCTTGTTCAGCGGTTTGGTTTGGATGTAAACGGGGGAGCGGAGCTTCATTGCAGGCTCCTCGCCGAACACCTCGCATCGGACTTTGAGGTGGAGGTCTTATCTTCCTGCGCGCTCGATTACGTCTCCTGGCGAGACCACTACACGCCGGGCGAGGAGAGGATCAACGGCGTGCTGGTCCGCCGCTTCAGGAGCAAGCAACTTCGCGACGAGCGAAGGTTCGGGCTGATCTCGCAGGAGGTTTTCAGTGGCCCGGCCTCGATGGAGAAACAACGCCTCTGGCTGCGCGAGCAGGGCCCATTCACTTCAGACCTAATCGACTTTCTGCAAAAAAACATCGACAGCTATGACATCTTAATCCCCTTTAGTTTCCGTTACTACCACTCCTTTGAATGTGTGAGGCTCTTCGGCGACAAGTCGATCCTTGTCCCCACGGCAGAGCCCGACCCGGCGGTCGAGCTGCCCATCTTCCACAGCACGTTCCAAGACCCCAGTGTGATACTCTACAACTCGCCCGAGAGCAGAGCCCTTATCCAGAACGCTCATCACAACTACTCTGTGCCCAATATCATAACGGGCGTCGGCATAGAGGAGAAGAAAGCCGGCGACATTAACGAGACGCTCGCCAGGTATTCGCTTGCGTCCCAGCCATATATTATCTACATCGGGCGAATCGACAAGAACAAGGGGTGCGAGCAGCTGTTTGACTACTTCATTGATTACATAGCGGCGGACAACGCGCCAAAGCCGCATCTTGTGTTGTTGGGTAACAACGTTATCGACGTGCCGGACCACCCGATGATCAGACATCTGGGCTTCGTCTCTCTCGAGGACAAGCTTGCCCTCCTGAAAGGCGCAAAACTGCTTGTTATGCCGTCCTTTCTGGAAAGTCTCTCGATGGTCCTGCTCGAGGCGTGGGCCAACAGGAAAGCTGTATTGGTCAACGGCCAATCGGACGTTCTGAGGGGACAATGCATCCGCAGCAACGGGGGTCTTTACTACCGCTCGAAGGGCGAATTCATAATCGCCTTAAGGGAGCTTCTGACGAACGACTTCCTTCGCTCACGTCTCGGCAGCCTCGGCAACAGATACTTCCGTATCAACTACAACTGGGGCGTCATAAAACGGAAGTACGAGCAGGCCTTTGAGATCGCCGTTCGCGGCCGGAATAACAGGACGGCCCGTTCGGCCTAAGAAGACGCAGCAATGGCGCTAACAAAAGGCCTATCAGTCCCCACAGGTCGCGACGCTGGCGACTCAGAGCTTCATATGGGGGACAGGCTGCTCGACGACCTGTTTGTCCTCCTTGCAGAGGTTGATTCGGCAGACCTGCAGGTTCTAAAACGAGGCGGCATCGCCAAATCCGGCATAAATCGCATCCTCGCCGTCATCAACGGCTCACCTATCGCCCCCCCCTCTTTCCCGCGGCTCAAGCAAGACCGGTTGGTCAGGTTCGTGCTGCACCTGCTCTTCGAGCTGGAGCTGCTCGTCGTTCGGCCCCACGAGACCGTCGCTGGCCTTTCGGATGATTGTGAGAATTGGCTGTCGGCTCCGCTTGAGGCGCAACAACAGAGGCTTTTCACCGCGTATCTTGGCTCGTCGTGGGACGAGCTATACCAGATTCCGAGCCTCCGCGTCGATGTCTCTGGCCGCCGAAATCCGCCGAGGGAGTGCAGACGAGCTGTGCTTTCTGAACTGGCGAGGCTGCCCGAGGGCGAGTGGCAGGAGTTTGGGACGTTTTCCATGCAGATGTCCGAAACACTGCCCGGCTTCCTTCGTCCCCAATCCGACCCCTATAACTGGAGGATAACCATACTCGAGGCCGGCAAGGGCCATCGTTTTCACAGCGAGGCCGGCGAGAGAAGTTTCTGGTTTAATCTCGAGGGCCATCTCCTCGCCAACTACATTTATGACCCGCTGTATTGGCTCGGGGCTGTCAAGTTAAGGCTCTCAAAAAAACAGCAGCTCACGCACTTCGCCATCTCTGAGCTTGGCAAAAGGCTGCTTAATGAAGACCTCGGGAGCAAGCCCGGCAAGCCACAGGAGCATTTCGTCCTGCAACCAGACTTCGAGATAACAGCGAACAGGGAGTTTGACCGCTCGGCCCTGCTCTTCCTCAACCGGTTCTCCAATCGCGGCGAGACTGACGCTGTCTTCAAGTTCCAGCTCAGCAAACACTCCATTGCGAGAGCCCTTCAGCGTGGCATTGACGGCAAGTCAATCATCTCGTTTCTCAAGCGCCATTCACTCGCTGGGGTCCCTCAGAACGTTGAGTTCTCGATAAGGGAGTGGGCGGCGAGGTTTGGCAATATCAGGATAAAAGGCGCTGTTTTGCTCGATACAGCCGATGAGTTTCTGATGACCGAGATTCTTGGTCTGCACAAGATAGCGACTTGCATACAGAAGCAGATCGGGGAAAGAACCGCACTCATTGACGGCACGCAGGCAAATGCTCTTTACAAGCTGCTCAAGCGCGAGGGCTACTTGCCCGAGATCGACGAAGAACTTGTAGAATCGAGTCCCGAGCTTCAGACATACTCGCTCTCTCAGCAGCAGAGCACTGCTGTTTTCGCAAGCGCGCTTGCGCTGTCCCGGATTCTGAGGTCGGTCGAGCACGAGCTGCCGGCGCTCAAGAGGCTCTGTATTGATGAGGAGCTCCTGTCTGCGAAGCTTCCATTCCTAATGGAGCTGCAGGTCAGATTTCTTGCTGGCGAGCTTTCAGACCTTGTCATTCAACGAGAGCCAATATCTAGGAGACTGAGCGATGACAAGAAGGCCAAGCTCTCGAACAGACCTCGCAAGGGGATCATCGACACTCTGAACATGGCCATGACGCTTGCCAAGCCAGTTGTAGTAGAATATATCTCGCCGATCACGCAGGCTGTTCAGTACAAAAAAGTAACGGTCTCCGAGGTAATCCAGACGCAGAACGGGGGCTACATCAGGGCAATAGACCAAACAACAGGCGACGAGACAGTCATCTCGATCCTTGCGATCAGGAGCGCCTCGTCCCCTCAATAGCAACCGTTAAGCGATTTGGAGCTGCACAAGGCTTGCCCGCGGGCAGTGCGAGCCGTGCGGTTTTACAGCGCGTCTTTGTGCCACGGGGCTATGCTGTCGTACACACCACGCCAGTCCAGGGAGACGTCGATGCCCTATTCCAGACCCTCAAGTTCATCGTCCTGATCGACCCATGTGGGCATAGTCGAATCGTCCACAGGGCCGCCCCACGGGGGGGGCGCTTCGTTGGAGATGTTTTTGAAACAAGCATACTTGCTTTGAAAGAGCAATTTGACGGCGCCGATCGGGCCGTTCCGCTGCTTTGCCACGATTACGTCTATCTCCACCGCATCGGGCCTTTTATAGGTTTTGTCCTTTTGGTGGGCGGCCCGGGTCGGATCGTGAAGGAAGATCACCACATCCGCGTCCTGCTCGAGCGAGCCCGATTCACGCAGGTCCGCCAACTGGGGGATGGCGCTCTCCCGCCGCCGGGTTACCTCACGACTGAGCTGTGAGAACGCAACTACAGCCACACCCAGCTCCCGAGCCATCGACTTCAGCGATCTGGATATGGCCGTTACTTCCTGCTGACGATTGTCCGTTCGCCTGTGATAGTGCATCAACTGAATGTAGTCAATCATGACGATCCCGAGGTCAAACTCAGTCTTCAGCATCTTCGCTCTTGAGCGCATCTGAAGAGGGGACAAGGTTGCTGAATCGTCAATGAAAATCGGCAGCTTGCTGAGCTCCTCGCCAGCATGACGGAGCAGGTCTCGCTCAGAGAGAGAGAGCTTGGCGCTCCTGATCTTGGAGAGGGAGACACCGGCCAAGAAGGAGAGAAAGCGGTTCGTAACATCCTCCTTGGACATCTCGATACTGAAGATCAGGACCGGAACTCCCTCCTTTTTGGCCGCGTTGTAGGCAACGTTCAAACAAAGCGAGGTCTTCCCCACACTTGGCCTCGCCCCGACGATTATCTGATCACCCCGGTGCAGGCCAAGTACGAGCTTGTCCAACTGTCTAAAGCCGGTCGGCACGCCGGGGACCTTTTTCTCGCCAGTCGCGAGCTTCTCTATCATCTCGAGATTGTCCCTGACTTGTTCCGCCACGGGCACAATACTGGCCCGAGTGCGCGTCTGCGCGACATCTGAGAGCGCTCTCTCGGCCTCCTCTATGACCTGGATTGCGTCCTCAGCACCCTCGTAGCATTTGTCAACGACGCGACTGCAAGCGGATATCAGCGAGCGAAGAAGGAACTTGTCATGGACGATGTTCGCATAGTGCTTCACGTTGGTCACATAGGAGACATCCGCAACCAGACCCGAGATATAAGCCATCCCGCCAACCTTCTCCACCATTTGCCGCCTCGTTAGCTCCTCCCTCAGCGTAACGAGGTCAACAGGCAAATCTCGTTCATAAAGCTCGAGCATCGCCGAGAATATGTGTCTGTGGGCCGCAAAATCGAAGCTCCGCTCCGTTACTATCTCACCAACAACGGGTATCAGACTGTTGTCGATGATGAGCCCGCCTAGGACGAGCCGTTCGGCCTCTCGATCATGAGGCGGGACCCTTCCTTGAACCTCTGCCATAAGACCGCTCTGCTAGGACATGCTTAAGTAAGGTTGCCGGCGTTTTTAAGGTCGCCCCTTGATTTGTCGAGATTCCGGACCAACCGGAAGTCAACGCCAGAGCAATCAACATTCCTGAAAGTCGCGGAAAGGAAATCCGCTCCATCCAGCTTTGCACCTGTGAGATTGACATCCCTGAAATACGACGCCTTTAGACTGGCGCCCGATAGGTTCACCCGTGACATTTGGCTTGCGCGAATCTTGGCTACCTCCAACGTGGCTTTGCTCAAATCCGCCTCGGAGAGGTCAACATCCTTCAGATTGCTGGCAGAAAGCGTCGCCTCACAAAGCAGCGCTTTCACAAGCTTGGTCGAGATGATCTTGGCCTGCCTCAGGTTGGCGCCATCAAGGCGGGTCATCATCATCTCGCAGTGGACAATCTCCGCCCCCCCAAAATCAGCCCCCTTAAGGTTTGAATGATCAAACATCCCATTCTCTATGTGGCAAAGCGAGAAATCGGCTCCAATCGCCTGAACCCGCTCCAAAACCGGCTCAGTAAAATCGGAAAGCGTTAGGTCCGCCCCGTCGAGCAACGCCTCCCCCAGATCACAACTGACGAACTCGCAATCCTCCGCCCTAGTCTTTCTCAGATCGCAACGCTTGAAAATGGAACTCTTCACACGCGCTCGCGACAAGTCCGCCTTGCGGAGCACAGCGCCCGTGAAATCCGCCTTCTTCATGAAGGCCTCTTGCATGTTTGCCCGTGAAAGGTCCGCGCCCTCAAAATTGCAGTAGGAGAGGTCCGCATTTCTCAGAATCGCGCCCTGAAGATTGGCATTCGAGAAGTCTGTGCCTGAAAGGTCGCATTCATCCAAATCAACCTGAGAAAGGTCAGCCCCCTTGAAGCTTCTCCCTTCCTTGACACCTTGCTCAACCTGGGCACGAGTGAACGTGCTCATCCTCTGCACCTCCAATAGCCATCAACTAGGGAAATACCACACACAACTCATACAACACACTATCCCAAAACGCGGAACTTGAAAAGTGCCCATTCAGAATCTACAGCTTCTACGAAACGCACCCAAAAATCGCATCTGCAACTGAATGCCATTCCTGTAGCCCAAACGAGCCTAACCCAGCATACTCAATAGCGCACGGAGAATACATGCGATGCCGCAAGCCCCCTTGCACCAAGAACTTCTCCGGCCTCGAAAGCAATACAGATGTTGAGTGATCCGTGTATCAGCAACAACATCTAGAAGAGCTAACTGCCCAATCTGTCACCCCAAGAGACAGCAGGCCAAGAACATATCCAACCTATAACCTGCTTGGGCTGGAACGAAGCCTCAAAGAAACTCCGCACACCACGCCCGACGTCTTTATGCTACACCAATGCATTCCCTCACAACAATGAGAGCAATCCTGTGAGAGCCCTCGCACAAGAGAGCTATCCTAATCTCCCCGAAGAGCCATGCACGTCATCGTATGCGTAACGCCCTTTGTCTTTTGAACCTCCTGGACAACAAAATCCGCAAAGCTCTCAGAAGTCTCCGTCTCAGCCACGATCATCAGGTCATACATTCCAGCAACGAGGAAAACCGACGTAACCTCTGGACGCTTCTTCAGATAATTATAGACATTGAGCGCCTCGCCCGTTGCGACGTTGACCGCTATAAATCCCTTGTGCTTGTTCATTTATCATCACCTCCCTCCAAGTTCAGGTTATCGATTTGTAGTCTTCTGTCTGGTAGCAGAAAACACTTAGTCCTCAGGTATTCTCGTACAAGATCGAGATTATAGGATACGGCGAGTGAATGTCAACAGGGATAGCAGTCGAAGGAACAAGATTTGGCAAGCAAGTATCGCTTAACACAACAGGTGTCCAAATCGACTGATGTCTGCACAACTGTTGCGGCCCTTTCGCATGTGTTGACACAATCTACAATCTTTGTTTATGATGTGAAAAGACTACAATCCGTGTCGTTGGGAATCGAAAAATGAGGCGGGAGGTAACACCCATGGTCTATGAAGGTCTTGCTAATCTCAAGGATGGGCTGAGAAACATCATCGAAATAGAGGACGGCCTCAGAGTGTTTGACCCGGAGCGGCTCAGGGCCGAGCTGATTGACGAGCTTGCCAGCACCGCGGCGCTCGCAGAGAGTCAGGCCACGAGAGACGCTGCCAGATGGGTGATAATAGAGACCGCCAATCGGCTCGGTCTGTGGCTAGGCTCCGTTCAGGAACTTTATGAGGCGCGCGGCCGTGAGGAGTACTCGGGCGTAACCGTTCCCGCCGTCAACATTCGCAGCATGACCTATGATGTTGCGCGAGCTATATTCCGCGCCAGGAAGAAGCTCAAAGTTGGGGCGATGATTTTCGAGATAGCGAAGTCGGAGATGGGCTATACGCATCAGCGTCCGATGGAATACACGGCCGTTATCGCCGCTGCGGGCATCAAGGAGGGTTTCACGGGGCCACTGTTTGTGCAAGGCGACCACTTCCAGGTCAAAGCGAAGGCCTATCGAGCCCATCCAGAGCGAGAGGTTCAATTGATCAAGGACCTTATCGACGAGGCGATCGCTGGCGGCTTCTTCAATATCGATCTAGATACATCGACTCTCGTTGATCTGTCCAAAGAGACGGTTTTCGAGCAGCAGCGAGACAACTTCACTCTCGCCGCCGAGTTGTGTGCCTATGTTCGCAGCAAGGAGCCGGAGGGCGTAACGATCTCTCTTGGCGGGGAGATTGGCGAGGTAGGCGGCAAGAACAGCACTCCGGATGAGCTTTCCGCCTACATGGAGGGTTTTCAGGACGAGCTGGCCAAAAGAGGGAACGACCTTATAGGGATTAGTAAGATCGCGATCCAGACTGGGACAACGCACGGCGGAGTCCCGCTTCCCGATGGAAACGTCGCAGACGTGGCCCTTGATTTTGACACGCTGGAGAACCTCTCCACAATAGCAAGGGAGAGCTATGGCCTGGCGGGAGCGGTTCAACACGGCGCCTCGACGCTGCCGGACGAGCTGTTCCACAAGTTCCGGGAGGTGGAGGCGGCAGAGATTCACCTCGCGACAGGTTTTCAAAACGTTATCTACGACCATGCCGCATTCCCGAGCGAGTTGAGAAACAAGATATATGCATGGATACATGAGAAGCTGACGAACGAGCGGAAGGCCGACCAGACCGACGAGCAGTTCATCTACAAGACGCGTAAGAAAGGATTTGGGCCATTCAAGAAAGAAATATGGAGCATAGACAAGTCGGCGAGAGATGCGATTTGTGAGGAGCTGCAGGCACGCTTCGAGTTTCTGTTCGAGAAGCTGGGCGCTATGAATACTCAACAGCTCGCCTCGATCGAGGTCAGGAGAGTTGACGTGCCGCTCGCGAGACCTGAGAGCACATAGAGGAGCGAAACATGCCACTCACCAAAGAAGCAAAGACTCTACGCTCGTTTCTGTTCGAGCTGGGGATCGAGGGAACCCTCAGGGGATTGATATGTGAGCTCGCTGAGGCGTCCAAGTACATCAAGTATGCAATCGACACCAGCGCCTTGGGTCAGGCGGGCACCACAAATGTCTATGGCGAACAACAGTTGGCGCTTGACGTTCTGGCTGACGAGCTAATGAGCACGCGTATGAGCACCTGTGGGCTGGTTGTGAACATGGCTTCGGAGGAGCAGCAAAATATCTTCTCCGCGTATCTGAGCAAACCAGGCAAGTACTCAGTCTGCTTCGATCCACTCGACGGGTCCTCGCTCGTGGATGTCAACCTAGCTGTCGGAACAATTGTCTCCATATTCCCCGGCGAGGAGCTCGTCCGTCCGGGCTCCGACCAGATCGCCGCATTGTTCGTTCTCTACGGCCCGCGGACGACCATGGTGATCGGCCTGCCAGATGGCGTGCACGAGTTTACACTCAACCAGGTAGGTTCCTACATACTCACGCGGGAGAATGTGAGAATGAAAGAATCGGGCAAGATATATAGCCCTGGTGGCAGCGCGAGGAAGTGCTCGCTCAGCCATACAGCCTTCATCGATGCACTATTGGATAAGGGCTACAAGCTCCGTTACAGCGGTGGAATGGTCCCAGACGTCAATCATGTGCTCATGAAGGGCGGCGGCCTGTTCACGTATCCGGGGCTGGATGGCGCTCCAAAGGGCAAATTGCGACTCATGTTCGAGGCCAATCCCATGGCGTTCATTATCGAGGCGGCGGGGGGCGCAGCCAGCAATGGCCAGAAGCGGATACTCGATGTCGAGCCGGAGAGCATCCAGGATAGGTGCCCAGTTTACATGGGCAGCAAGACCGAGGTGGCTCTAGCAGAGAAAATGCTCAAGGAGTCAGGGCCGAAACCCAATTCCCAAAAATAGAGGCGGTCCGCCGCTTAGCGACGTTTCATCCTAGATCCGGAGGCCGGCGGGATTAACAGGTGTGTCTCGATGTTCTCTTGTCCTGGGGATCAACTCGCGGTGCCCTTCAGGGACGCAGGCTCGGCAACGGGGTCTCGGGAAGCTATTCGACGCAGACTGAAAACAATGCCCACAAAAAGCCAGTAAACGAGTATCAGCCTGTCCCTGTAGAAGTAGTTGGCCATCCCGTTGAAGGTAACGCCAATCAAACCGATTAGTATTCCCGCGGCAAGCGCCCGGGCAAACGTGCTCGGCCGGAGCTGGCGCCGAACGAGCCTAAACGTCGAAACGAAGATCAAGATGTGCAGCCAGAGAAACACCGCAAGACCTAGCGGCCCCATTTCCAGAGCGATCTCGAGCAAGATGTTGTGAGCCGATGAGTGGTCCTGCGTCGCGCCTTCCTCCACATAGGCCGATCTGTAAAGCAGATTAAATGTCTTGCCATATCCAATCCCGACAACGGGATGGTCCTTGATCATCCTCATCGCGCTTTGCCATAGGAACCTCCTCTCGCCCAAGACCGTGTTCGCATCCATTCCTTTGGAGAAGCTCTCGGCCACCTTCATGAAGCGAAGATGTTTGCTTTGAAAGGGGACGATGGCGATCGACGTGGCAACAACCACGGCAAGCATAAGCCACAACCATTTCCTCCGAGGCCCGAAGACAACGAGAAAACCCAGCAGGAGCCCCAGCGTGGCGCCTCGTGAGGCCGTAAGAACAAGGCAGAAGGAACCCAGACCAAAGGCGGCATACAAGACCATCTGGAGAGCCTTGCGCGAGCGATAGTGCGCCCCGAGCAGCACGCTGATTGCCACAACAAACACTAGATAGTTTGCAAGACGCGTTGGATGGTAGAACGTGGAGTGAACGCGCCCGTCAATCAATTCCTCTTTAGAGAAAAACGTAAATATGCCGTATAGAGAGACCGGCACCGAGCCGGCCAGGAATGCAAAGGCCAGCAATTTGACCCTTTCGATGCTGTTGACCGCATAGACCACGAGATAATAGACTAAGAGGAACTGTATTAACGTCCGATGAATAGACTTCAGTGATATTAGCGGGTCGATACTGAACACAGTGCTGAGGACTGCCATCACGACAAGTGCAAGGATGGGCAGGTCAAGTGGTGTGGATATTCTCGTGGTTGTTCGGCGAGCGAGAGCCAAAAGGACAACCAGCCCCAGCGCGCCATAAAGCGCGGTGTTCAGTACCTGTGCAGTCTGCTTCTCAAAAGGCAAGAGAATCACCAACACCACCAGGAAAAAGTCAAGCAGCATCTCCGCCCGCTGATACAGGCTTGATGTCCGGCGCAGTGCCACGTCCCCTATTTCCCCTGCTTTTTCGTGGCTTCAAGAACCCTCCGCGCACAGTTGAGCCAGGAGAGCTTGCCGGCCCAGCGTTCGTGGGCCGTCTTGGCCAGACGGTCTCTTAGTGCAGAGTCGTCGAGCATGACTGCTATTTTGCTGGCGAGGTCCTTTTCATCCCCGGGCCTGGCAAGAAGACCATCCACGTTGTCGCGGATGGTCTTGGCTATCTGAGGCAAGTCAGACGCGACTATGGGCTTGCGCATGGCCACATACTCCCGAATCTTCATTGGCGAAACATAGAAGTTGGCCGACGGAGCATAGGGCGCAACGCATACGTCAGACGCGGCAATACAGCTCGGAACCTCAGTGGACGGCACCGGACCAACGAGTAGGAACTTATCCAAAAGCCCCCAATCCTGCGCTATCTGCCTATACGTCGGGAAGTTATTCCCACCACCCACGACAAGGAAGCGCACGTCATCACGCGCCGACAGCAGGATCGAGGCAGCACGAAGGAGCAAATCAACGCCCTGCCAGCCCCTTAAACTGCCCGTGAACCCAACAACGAGTTTGCCGTTAAGCCCATACTGCCTCCTTACCTCCTCCCCAGAAACCCTGGTATTGAAGACATCCTCGTTCACGCCGTTCTCGACGAGCAAGACGCGCCCGCCCGGAGTAATCGTCCTCAACATCGAGCAAATACTGTCCGACACGCCGATCAGAAGGTCAGCCTTCTTGAATGTCCGACTCTGGAATAAGTTGGCCAGTCGCGGAAAATGAAGGATCCGCCGCATCTCTTCGAGCAGAGGCGCGTTGACTTCAAGCATATGAGTTATGCGCCTCGTCGAGGCAACATCTGCTGCCGCCGACGCATACAAATCATATCGCTCATAGATGATGTCTGGTTTGAATTGCTTAATCAGTTCCCTCAGGCGCCTCAAGAAGCGCCTATTCGTAAGCAATTTTCTAAGGTCGTAACCTAGTTTCTTCGATCTGACCGGCGAGACGAGCTCATACTCTATGTCGAAACGTGGGTCCTTCTGCCCTTGACAGTTGGCCACGAGCAGCTTCACAACGCAGCCCAGCGATTTGAAG
>DATLAJ010000063.1 GCA_035527515.1 bacterium | reverse complement strand
AGCGCACACCACTATCAGAACGCCATGCTTGACCGGGTGGAGCTTGTAGGGCAGAACCTTCTTGCTGATCAGGTAGCCACGCATCTCGCCGCTGATGCTATCCATCAGGTCGCTGATGAACCTTATCCCGTCCTCCTCCAGGTCCCCCTCCGTAAGCTCTATCGTTCGGAATGCGTAGATGTTGGCGATCTCCTTATAGACCCTGTGCCGATCCACCCCGAGGTCCTGAACAAGTATCTCGCCAAGCTTGCGGCGGGTGGCCTCGACCTCCGAGCTCTGTATCTGAAGCGCCTTGTCCAGTATCTCCTCGTCGATGACGCCGTTATCGACCAGAGCGCTTCCAAATCTCCCCTGGGGTGGCGCAGGTAACATTATTGCGTTGTAACCCCCGGTCTCTTAGGCTTTATGATCGCCGTCTCCGAAGAGACAACCGTTATCGCGGTCATTACTATCAGGACGAAAAACGCGACGAAGACCTGCGCCCAATCGATGATCGCCTTCATCTTGTAGGTCGTCTCCTTCTCGTAGTAGTTCGCTACTTGCAGCGCTGTCTTACGAAGCGTCCCTGTCTCCGCACCGCCTCGCAGTCTATTGAGCGCGTTGTCGGTGAACACACCTGTCTTCTCCAGCGACTCGACTAGACCCTTGCCCTCCTTGATCATCATCGGAAGTGTGATCTCCTTGATCTGACGCTCCATGTAGCGATTGCGGCACGCCTCAGCCGCAGTCCTGAGCACGTCGATGTTCTCGCCCGAACCTGAGTAGAGCGCCGTGAACACCCGGCAGAATATCTCTATGCTGGTCTTATGTAGGACAGTGCCTATGATCGGCAGCCGAATAATATACTTATCAACAAAAAGCCGACCTTTCTTGCTGAAAGCGAACCTCAACCCAATTACTATCGGAACAATAACCGCGGCAAGGATGACGAACGCCTGGTCCTGCAAAAAATGACTCATGGCGAGCGTGAACTTGGTCATTGGAGGTAGTTCCATCTTGAACTTCAGGAACATCTCCGCCGTCTTAGGGAATATGTACCCAACATAGAACAGCGTTGCACACAGCAGTAAAAACACCGTCACCATTGGCATGATGAGTGCGCTTCTAAGGTTCTTCTTGAACGTCTGGTTCCGCTCCAAAAACTTCGCAGTGCTCTCGTATATCTCCACCATGTTCCCGCTTGTCGAGGCGACGCCAAGCATGTGCGCCGCAAAACGCCCAAGCGCCCCCTCCTGTTTGGCGAATACTTCCTTCCCCTCTTTGCCGTCCTTCAGGTCGCTGCTGATCTCCTTAATTGCGTCCCTCAGGGGCTTGTTCTGGATATCACCCCCCAACAGCTGTAGAACCTCGTCATAGGGCAGCTTCTCTCGCAAAAGGTCCGCGCCGAGCCTGATGAACATCACCACGTCCCTGGTCGGAGGACGCATGTTGAAGTCAAGCACCTTCCTCCGCACCGATATGACTCTGTAACCAATTGCGCGAAGGGCGCGCGCGAGCTCCTCGGGGGAATATGCCTTCCTTTCAGCTGTGACGGTTTTCTCTGTCCCCTTCTGGACCCTGTAAACGTAAGTCCGCTTCTTCTCTAAAGAACTGAGACTGAACCGCTTGGCCCGCATCAACTCCGCAAGCTTGAGATGTGCCGCCCTCTTGTTGCTGGCTGCAAGCATCCCCTGAACGGGCCGACCGGCCGCACTCATCCCGTGGTATCTAAACTCCGCCATCTGCTCTCGCCCCTTGCGTTAGATAAAAAAGGCAGGCCCAAAACGAGTTGGGCCTGCCCACAACATACTTGATTACTCTCCGCCGCCTGACGTCTTGTTGATCACTGTCGTAACATTGACCGGAGTTACTGTCCCGACAACGTTGACCGCCGTGGCGTCATCGTCCATCTTGGCCGTAACACACGTGCCTGTAACTGTTACCTGAGTTGCAGACGCGCCAGAAACAACGTAGCTGTCGCCGTTCCTATTTGTGGCAGAGCCGATGTCATCTACTGCAATGCCCACAAACGACTGACCACCGCCACCGAGCGCAGCCGGCTTCATGTAATACTGCTGAGCCCGTGCGCCCATGGACACGACATCCTGAACCACCTGGTCGACGTTGGCCTGGTCGGCGCCCTCACTGAACAGGCCCAGACCGATTACCACCGCGATCCCGACGATGATAATACTCAACACAATCAGCAATAGTTGTTGTTGTCCCACTTTTTTTCTCCTATTAGTAATACTGTGGGGTCGCCCGAATTACGGGCGGATGTTACCTCCACACATCAAAAACGATGTATGGCTAAATCCCTCCAGGCTTTCCGTTAGCACCTCCTTTCGCATTACTCAGAATGAGCGAGGTTGAATACCTCCGCTTAGCTACCTTCTCACTTGCTTTCATTTTCACTCTCCACTTATCGGAGCATGTTCCATGCCACTTTAGCGATCTTGTTGGCCGTTGCTGCTCTGCGTCCCCACAGGAAGCCTTGTTCGCAGAGTAGTACTTGTGCTGCGTAGCTTTAGCGGAGCAGTAAAGCCGCAAGACCGCCAGCCAACTGAATCGTCCGTATCCGGACCAATTGCAGCGCAGGAGCCATAACCAACTGGCCGGGCCTTGCTCCAAGCTGTTGCTTATGTGTGATTTCAGGCAAAGTCCGTTTCCGGACACTCACCCCGTTGGGCCTCGAAGGTGGGGGAAAACATCGTCAGCCCTGAAAGGGCTGAACGTGAATAGCCCCATGCAAGCCGAAAGGCGCAGCGTGGGGACCAAAGCAGCACGATCCTCAAGAAGGGTGGTGGGTGGGCACGGAGATTCCGCGACGTTCACGCACAGGTCTTTGTTCGACCTCGTTGGGGTCGCGAAGATGGATTTGAATGCAACCGTAACCCCGCGTTGCACACGGGCTACTCACGTCAGGCCCTTTCAGGGCCATATCAGCCGAGCTGGCCAACTCCACTTTTTTGAACGTCCAAATCACCGCTTCACAGACAATAACACAATCTACCGAGGCAAAGTCTTGGGGGAACTCCCGCATCCTGTGACCAGGAAAGTCGCAGCCAATGGCGAGTTTCGGCCTCCGGGAGAACCTACGCTCTGACGAGACAGTTGACGATCACCGCCAAGCTGTCCACCTCCTCCGGCAGGAGCATGTAATATTGAACTCCCATCTTTCTAACACTGATCTCCAGCTGTTCCGTATTCGCGTCAACCGCAAACAGGATCGGCACCTCAGGGTCTCGCGACCGCAATGAGGCGATCTCAGCTGAGACCTCGGCCGGGTCAGGCTCAACCTGGACTACGATTGCCGAGGGCGTAAGCAGGTTTTCTACCGGCATGGGCCTGTTCGGCAAGGGCGCATCCATCACCCTGAACTGCTGGTCCTTCAGGATGCCTTTGATCTTGCCGCATTGAGCCCTGTCCTCTGAGGCCACTATGACCGCGAGCCTCCCCGTTGGGAACTCATCTCGGCCCCTCTTCTCATCCGAATACTGCAATTCTCGCAACCCTTTCTCCTGTGATGCATCTTCCGCTGTTGCTTACATCCATAATAGTCTATGCAGAGATTGTGCCAATCTGCCCGGCATTCTCCGAACACCTTCTCTGACAGGCGATCGAATAAAAAGAGAACACACGCGTTTCTTGTAGGGGCGATTCACGAATCGCCCACAATATCTTGTGCCAATAGAGCAGGGCGGTTCGTGAACCGCCCCTACATCCAGGGCCAGGCATCCTTAAACACAGGGATTCTCGTATGCAGATGCACTTATTGGACAGCCTCCAAGGGGAGGGAGACATCCTGTTTCAGAACTGTCCGCTTCCGGTCACTGCCCTCTCGAGCTCAAGACCATAGCGCTCGATCTTGCGGTATAAGGCCTGTCTGCTTAGGCCCAAGAGCTTCGCCGCTTTCGCCTTGTTGAAAGCGCTCAGCTGAAGCGCTTTCTCGACATGCCGCTTCTCCAGCTCGGCCAAGGGAACAAACGAGGCGTGGTTGGGGCAGAACGTAATCGCCTTCGGCAGGTCCTTCGGTCCCACAACAGGACCGCTTGAGAAGATGATCCCGTGCTCTATCGCGTGCTTGAGCTCCCGCACGTTGCCAGGCCACTCGTATCTCATGATCAGCTCGCTGGCTCTGGGCGAAAGCCGTTTCGTAGCCTGCCCATAGGTCTTACAGTAGAGCCGCAGAAAGTATTCGGCCAAAATCGGCACGTCCGAACGACGCTCCCGCAAAGCCGGCAGCGTGATGATCGCTGAGACCAGGCGGTAGTATAGGTCCTTTCTAAACGAACCATCCTCAACTCGCGCCTCGAGGTCATCGTTGCTCGCCGCAAACACACGGACATCGACCTTCTGAGACTTGTTGCTGCCAATGGGCCGTATCTTCATGGAGTCAAGCACCCGTAGGAGGGCGATCTGAGTGCCCTGTTTGGCGGCCTCGATCTCATCCAGAAGGATCGAGCCGCCTGATGCCGATGCGAACAGCCCCAACTTGCTGGACGACGCTCCGGTGAAGGAGCCTTTTGTGTGCCCGAAGAGCTCGCTCTCGAGCAGTGATTCTGGCAGACTACCGCAGTTGACAGCAACGAACGGCGCATCTTTTCTTGCGCTGAGATTGTGAATCGCACGCACGGTCATCTCCTTGCCCGTGCCGGTCTCCCCCAAGAGGAGCACTGTCGAGTCGGTCTTGGCGAGCTGGACAACGCGGCGATATACGGCCTGCATTGGCTCGCTCGCCCCGATGAGGCCGCTCAGACGGTCGCGCGGCTCGAACGTGTCCGTCAGCCTCTGGAGCTTCTTGGCCATCTGCGCCTTCTCTGCTGCTCGCCTCGTCACAAGGACGACATGGTCAATCGTGCCAAACGGCTTTGTCAGGAACTCAAAGGCTCCCTGCTTCATCGCCTGAACGCTCATTGGGATGTCCCCGAAGGCCGTGATTATCACGACCTCAACGTAGTCGCTTCGCTCCTTGACGCGGCGCTGGAGCTCCATCCCGTCCATGCCGCTCATCTTGACGTCCGTTATGACGACGTCGAAGTCTTTCCCATTGCCAACCTTGCGCAGAGCCTCCTCCGCACCCGAGGCGCTCGTTGCGCTGAAGCCATCCTCTCCGAGGACCTCACAGAGAACGGAGCGAATCGACTCGTCGTCATCAACGACTAGAACATTTCCGCGAGAGGCCATGACTTGAGACCCTCGTATTCGCACTCATTTCAGATTTTCCCTAATCGCCTCCTTAGGAGGCCCTTCCGACAACTCTCTATTCGTATCTAGTGGGAGATAGCTTTATCGCAAACGTTCTGACAAAGCCGTCAGTGAGCCGGGGCAGGAGGCAATCAATTGGGAACTGCCGCCATTTTGACTTTCGGTCTGTCTTCGGCGTATGTTTGCCCTAGTTATCCTTATATTATCAGCGAGATAGCTGCTGGAGAGTGTGGTTTTGGGCACGGCAAAGGATGCGATTGTCGTCGTTGACATGTTAAACGGGTTCCTGAAGCCCGGATTCCCGCTCTACTGTGGAGATGAGGCGAGAGCTATTATTCCTAATATCATATCGCTCATCACCTCAAAACCCGATGCGGCGAGGGTCTTCGTCTGCGACAGTCACGCCAAAGACGATCCAGAGTTTAGGATGTTCCCTCCGCACTGCGTTGAGGGCACGGAGCAGTCGCGGGTAATATCGGAGCTCGAGGGATTTGCTGGACGCATCGTCAGAAAGCGGACGCTGGATGCGTTTTTCAAGACTGAGCTTTCGGGCATTCTCGATAGTATTGGTCCGCAGAGGGTTTACGTAGTCGGCGTATGCACGGATATCTGTGTGCTTTACACCGTGGCCGGGCTCAGAGTCAGAGGGTTCGAGGTGATCGTGCCTAAGAACTGTGTGGCATCGTTCGATAAGGATTCACACGAATGGGCGCTGAGGCATTTTGCAGACGTGCTGGGAGCGAAAGTTGAGTGAGTCACAGAACGGTGGCCTGAAAGCCAAGGACGTTATGACGCCGGACGTAGTAACCGTGTCGCCATCAACGTCCCTGAAGGCGCTGGGCCGGATACTGGCCGAGCACAACATAACGGGAGCGCCTGTTGTGAACGATGATGGGCGAATCGTCGGGATCGTTTCACAGACAGACCTCATGTTATCGCAGATCCGCACGCAAACCGGCAACAAAGACTACGAGGACATCTTCGATCTCTTTAGCGCGTCGCCCGAGGTAGGCGGTGAGCCACAGGTGCGATATGGGCATGCGCCTCGTTGGGTTGAGGACATAATGACCAAGCACGTCGTCATCGCCAGCGAGGATATGGGCGTTGTGGAGTTGGCCTCGTTGCTTGCTGAGAAGGGGATTCATCGCATTCCCGTGGCCAGGGATGGGAAGTTGGTGGGGATAGTGTCAGCGCTTGATCTTTTGAAGGCGGTTGCCGGGGCCTTGCGGGGCGAGTAGTGCTTTGGGCAGCGCGCTTGATTTCGCCCTTGCTTTATTGATACTGTTGGATATCATAAGTGCGTAATTTGATAGCTTTGGGGTTTGGGGTTCATCTAAGAAAGTGTGTCGAGGCGCTTGGAAAAGCTATTGACAGCCCTTGTTTTGGTAGCTTATTCTTACGCTAGGCTAACGGAGACAGTCTGAGATATCTTGCTCTGTTGCTTGGTTTTTGCTGGCTAAGCAGTGGTGGAATGTCATTTTGAAACTTTGAGGAGGGCTCTTAATGAGAAGAGCAACTGTTGTGCTGGTTGCCTGTATTGCATTTGTCGCAGCGGTCGATATTGGTCTGGCTGGGAGCGTTTTCGAGCCGGTGAGTCTGGGCACTCATTCTGCTTTGCAGAAGGCTACGACCTATCAGCCTAAGGCTTTGCTGAGGGATGACGTCGAGGTTAAGCATGGCGGGATGTTCCCTGTCCAGTGTATCTGGGGTTCAACCTACGATGCGCGCAGCCACAACGCCGGGTATGAAGGATCGATTCCTGAGGAGGGCGATAGCACTCTGCCTCAGACGGACCCCATGTATGACCCCAATGCGGCGACGATCGATTGGCCGTTCAGCCTAGAAGGCACATCTTGGCTCGACAGCGACCAAGGCCGGTCGGCGGGACAGGAGATCGCGTTTGTGGGTTACGAGGCCAACGATCACTACATCGCCACCATTTGGGCGATGAATGACGCCACCTATCTTTACGTTGCTCTCGAGATCGATAAGGCAGCGCTGGCTTCAGGTGCTGCGAGTAACATCGCGTTCTACTTCGATCCTGACCATTACACGGACCCCGGTCAGGCGCATTTTATCCAAGACAGCGCGTTCATGGTTGCGTTCGACATCACTTACACGGGCAGCGTTGCGGCCGATAGGAGTGGATGGTGCACGGGCAACTGGGACAAGAGCGACTCGATTGCCCCGTGGCCGGACAATTTCATGGTCTCGTCCGGCATCGACTACGCAGCTGGATTTGCCCCGAACATGGCCACGAGTGGAGACGCACGGAAGACCGGGCGTTGGCATTTTCAGATGCGCATCCCGATAGAGTATCTAGGCTGCACTACGCCGCTTGGCTCGACGCTGGGGATGGCGGTCTGCCTTCTCGATGACGAGAATGGCGATGGGACAGCCGAGGAGAGCGGCGCTGGCAGCGAGGAGCTTTGGTGGCCGGTTGACGTCGAGGACACCGGCGACTGTCAGGAGAACGGCTGGGATGCGACCGATGCCATGTATATGGGCGACATCATCCTGAACTACAAGGGGACGGGCAATATCTGCTGGGGCGATAGGTTGTGGGGCGTTTATTTCGATCTCACTGAGCTGGATGAGACCAGCTGGCTCATCCTCAAGAACCCTTATGATATGGCTCAGAGAACGGCGCTTCGCTTCTATGAATCCGACTATTCGTTCGACTTCAACGAGTCGGCTGGCTCCGTTACCAGCTACGTGAATGGCCCCAAGTCAGGCCTTGTCATCGCCAATGCGTCGATGTGCATCGATATCCCACCTCATGGGGTATATGTCCTGAACCTCCGGGACGTGCCGGACAGGGATACGGGCGATCCCGGTATCCTGATCAACTTGGTTGGCTCCATCGAGGTCTCAAACCCAGATCTCTATGGATACATGGCCCACATGAAGGGCATTACAACCGGGATTCACGCAAGCTCGGTAAACCTGATGGGCAATGCCCCGAGCGTCGCAGAATACAACGACAGGTGGCCTGATCTGACCGAGCAGGCGTCGCGCTCTGTTTTGGTGAACAACTACTACACCGTAGCCCAGGCCGACAACTACAGCACCAAGATAGCGGTCTTCAACCCGTCTTGCTGCTATTCGGCAACGGTGGGGCTAAGCGCCTACGAGTGGCCGGGCACAGACTACCAGGCCACAGACGCACCCTACGCGATCACCATAATCGACCCCGCGGACGGCGTTGTCCTGCCACCGCATCAGACAGTTGTCCTTGACCTCAGCGCGTTGTTGACGAACGCTATCGCCGGCAACCCGCTGTATAGGCGTGGCAGCGTGGAGATCCAGATACTCGATGGCGCCGACGTCGGCGCCGCCACCGAAAACGAGGTCCTGATCGGCACCGCTTGGCGCTATTCAGGCACCCAGGCCTATGCAGATGCGATGAGGGTCTATTACTTGGGAGAACAAGACTGAGCAGCAGCGCTTATTTTTAACTGACCTGAGAGCCCAATAACGGGTTCTACCGGTCTTCATAGAAGCCCTCCACGAAGCGCCTCAATCATTTGAGGCGCTTCCTTTTTTGGTCTGAGCAAAAAAGAAAGCATCTATGATCACGATCAGCACGCCCGCTAGGATGGAGGTACTCGATCTGCCATACGAGCCCGCGGCTGCCTTCTATGATTGAATTGCGCCTTGATGTCAAGAGGCGCCAATCGTAGTATGTGTGGTTCAAATTGGCGAACATCTGAGTTTTTCTAAGGAGGTTTTTATGAGTAAGAAGGTAACGCTCGCTCGGCTCAAGAGGGTGCGAGCAGAGCTCGCCCGGCAGGGGTTGGACGCCATTTTTGCGGCACACAATGACGCCGTTGGCAATCCCAATGTGAGGTATTTGTCAGGATTCTCTGGCTCGACCGGCATCGTCTTGGTTGGCAAGACTGAGGCTTTCATCATCACGGACGGCCGCTATTTCGAGCAGGTGGAACAGGAAGTTGCGGGCTTTGCGCTAAAGAGGCTCCCAGTTGGCGTTACGTATAGCGACTTTCTGTGCGAGACGATCAAGAACATGGGTGTCAAGACGCTAGGGTTCGACCCTGACCACATGCTCTACTCCTCGCATCAGAATCTCGCCAACACGCTGTTGGGCGTGGAGTTGAAGCCCGTTAACGTGGTCGTTAAGGACCTTCGGATTGTGAAGTCTAAGGAGGAGATAGACCTTACCAGAAAGGCATGCGAGATAGCGACTGAGGCCTTCTTGAGACTTATTCAGGTGAATGTCCGGGGCCGGACAGAGCGCGAGCTTGCGGCGGACCTTGAACACGAGATGCGCAAGCTTGGGGCGGAGAAGGCCTCTTTCGAGACGATCCTCTGTGCTGGGTCTCGTTCATCGCTGATTCATGGTAAGCCGTCGGACAACCAGTTCAGGCACGGAGACCTTGTCATCGTAGATTTCGGCGCAGTATATGGGGGTTACTGTTCTGATCTCACTCGGACCTGCGTGGTCGGGGAGCGAACAATAGAGCAGCAAGACCTGTTTTCCATTTTGAAGAAAGCGCAACACGCAGCTGCGAAAGCAGCTGTGCCGGGGGCCATAGGCAAACATGTCGATGCCGTCGCTCGTGACGTGATCAAAGAGGCTGGCTACGGGGACAAGTTTGGGCACGGACTGGGCCACGGTATCGGACTTCTAGTGCACGAGGCGCCGCAGCTTGGGCCTATATCAGAGACCAAGCTTCAGGCGAACATGCTGACCACGATAGAGCCTGGGATGTATTTCCCGGGCAAGGGCGGGCTGCGCCTCGAGGATGACTTCGTTGTTACAGATGATGGGGCGGTTCGGATTTCGGCTGGGCTTTCTCAGGAGCTTTTCGTTCTGAAGTATGATTGACGTTGCGGAACGTTTTGACATTAGTGCGGAGCAGACGCACCATATTATATGGTGAGGTAGATAACATTTCAGGAGGTCGGGATTGATCTCATCGAATAATCTGAGACCTGGGACTAAGATAGAGATTGATGAGAGTCCTTACTCGGTGGTGGAGTTCCAACACATAAAGCCGGGAAAGGGGCATGCATTCGTTCGGACGAAGCTGAAGCATCTGTTCACGGGGGCGGTGTTGGACAGGACATTTCGAGCAGGTGAGAAGCTCAATGAGGCGGAGGTGTTCGAGCGGAAGATGCAGTTCTTGTATAAGGAGCATAACGCTTACTATTTCATGGATACGGAGACATACGAGCAGGTGGAGGTTCCCGAGGAGGTGGTTGGCGAGGCCGGGGGCTTTATGCCGGACAACATTGAGGTCAAGATGATGTTCTACAACGATCTGCCGGCAGGAGTGGAGCTTCCCATATTCGTGAATCTCAAGGTTGCAGAGACAGAGCCGGGGATGAGGGGAGACACGGTTTCAGGCGCCACCAAGTTGGCGGTTTTGTCAACTGGGGCAGCGATTCAGGTGCCTCTGTTTGTTGAAGAGGGTGAGGTGTTGAGGGTTGACACCAGAACCAAGAGCTATTGCGAGCGCGTGCAGGAAAGATAAGGTTGGTCGCGGAGTGGGCGTAGACGTTGAACTAATCAAGCAGCTGATGCAGCTGATGGTCTCGTCGAACGTGTCGGAGCTAGAGTTCGAGGGCAGCGACATGCGTCTCAAGCTGAGACGTAACGGTGCAGCGCCTTCTGTTGCGGGCAGCGCGATGGCTCAGTCAGATCAGGCGGCTCTTGCTGGGGCCGCGGCGAGTGAGCTGGTCGAGAATGACAGCGACATCGCTGCCACAGAGGCCGTGGTGGTCAAGTCGCCGATTGTCGGGACATTCTATCGTGCTCCTGCTCCCGGGGCAGAGCCGTTTGTGAATCCGGGAGACTATGTTACCAAGGGCAAGACTCTGTGCATCATTGAGGCGATGAAGGTGATGAACGAGATCGAGTCCGATCTTGAGGGCAAAGTGGTCAGGATTCTGATAGAAGATGGGCAGCCCGTTGAGTATAGCCAGCCCTTGATGTGGATCGAACCCGCCCGATAGAAGGGGATAAGCTCCTCTGATGTTCGAGAAAGTATTGATTGCTAACCGAGGGGAGATAGCCCTCAGAATCATACGCGCGTGCCGTGAGATGGGGATCAAGTCGGTCGCTGTCTATTCGGAGGTTGACGAGGATTCTCTGCACGTTCGCTTCGCTGACGAGAGCGTCTGCATCGGCCCCGCGAGGAGCGACAGAAGTTACCTAAACATAGGTAATATCATAAGTGCGGCGCTCGTGACGGGTGCGGATGCGATTCATCCTGGGTATGGTTATTTGGCGGAGGACCCTGGCTTCGCCAGGATATGTGAGGACCATAGGATCAAGTTCATAGGCCCGTCGCCAAGATTGATAAGACTGATGGGCCACAAGGCAAGCGCCAGGGCCACAATGAAGAGCTTCGGGGTGCCGACTCTGCCGGGTTCGGACGGCGAGGTAGAGACCGCCAAGGAGGCGCTCGAAGCGGCTTGTGAGGTTGGCTTCCCTGTCCTGATCAAGGCTTCTGGAGGCGGCGGCGGCAAGGGGATGAGAATAGTTCGACACGAGGAGGAGATGCCGAGGGCATTCCAGGCCGTGCAGAGCGAGGCCGCGGCAGCGTTTGGCAACCCAGGAGCCTATATCGAGAAGTACGTCGGCGAGCCCCGGCACATAGAGTTCCAGCTTCTCGCCGATGAACACGGCAACGTTATTCATCTAGGCGAACGCGAGTGTTCCATCCAGCGGCGTCACCAGAAGCTAATCGAGGAATCACCCTCCCCTGTAATAACGGCAAGGCGTCGGCATTCTTTGGGAGCTCTTGCGATCGATGCAGCGAGCAAGCTGGGCTACACGTCCGCTGGGACGATGGAGTTTTTGATGGACCCCCAGGGGCAGTTCTATTTCCTTGAGATGAACACTAGGATTCAGGTGGAGCACCCGGTCACCGAGTTCGTAACCGGCGTAGATATTGTCAAGGAAATGATAAGGATCGCTGCTGGCGAGAAGCTCAGCCTCAGTCAATCGGACGTCAAGTTCAACGGCCACGCCCTCGAATGCCGCGTCAATGCAGAGCATCCGGAGACGTTCGCTCCATCGCCAGGGAAGATCACAGCCTGCAACGTTCCGGGCGGGATCGGCGTCCGGATAGACACCGCCATCTATAAGGACTATGTTGTTCTCCCTTACTACGATTCGCTAATCGCGAAAGTGATTGTCCACGCTCCGACGCGTAGGGAGGCCATCGCCAGGATGCAGCGCTGCCTCGAGGAGTTTGTGATAGAGGGCATAGAGACCACAATACCGTTTCAGATGGAAGTTATGAGGGACCCTGATTTTCAGAGGGGCCGCTTCTCGACCGGGTTTGTGCAACGCTTACTTGGCCAGGCATCGGCCGAGGGGGAGCGTGAGGACAAGCGCGTCAGGTCAATGCGCAGCGCTTAAGGCTGGACGAATTGCAGCGAAGTTATGATTTCAACGCTATAAGGCTCTGTGTGATACTTGAAACAGGTGGAATGAGCGCCAAACACTCGCTAGCGCTGGCAGAAGAAGTCCTCGGCGCGGACTGCAAGTTCATCCAAGTTCGTGAGAAGCAAATGCCGGACAGGGACCGCCTCTGGTTGCTGCAAATGGCAGTTAAGCGGGCGAGGCTGCGCGGCGCTTGGGTTTTTGCGAACGACCGGCCTGACCTTGCTCTTCTCGCCGGTGCGCACGGAGTTCATGTAGGCCAGGGCGATGCAGCGGTGGCCGATGTTCAGAGGCTTTTTGCCAGCTGCGGAGCTGAGAACACTATGATTGGCCAGTCGGTTGGCTCGAAGGACGAGGCGATCGCGTCGCAATCTGCGGGCGTGGACTATGTGGGTTGTGGCGCCGTGTTCCAGACCAACACCAAGTTGGACGCGGTCGAGGTCGGGCTTGAGACACTCGCCGTCGTCGCGGGCAGCATAGATGTCCCTGTTTTCGCGATAGGCGGGATAACCCTGGAGCGCGTGGGAGACGTGATGTCGGCCGGGGCGCATGGGGTAGCCGTGTCCAGCGCCATATTGAATGCCCCGGACCCAGCCCGCGCAACGAGGGATTTCTTGGCCGCCATAGACCGTGGAGAGGGCCTAGCGTGATGCGGTCTGCGGAGCGAATGACTTTCCTTGCGACCTTGGTCGTTGTGGGCATCTTGTGCAGCTCAAGTATCTGGGCGCAGGAGCAATGGCCGTGTTTCATGCACGACATCAAACACAGCGGTATGGCGATGGCGCTGGGGCCGGGTGTTCCCGACCTTGAGTGGGTCTTCCAGACCGGCGGCAAATTCTGGTGCTCTCCGGTCATCGATGCCGAGGGAAGAATCTACGTCGGCTCTGACAACTTCTACTGCCTCAACCCCGATGGAAGCGAGGCGTTTAGGTTCAGCGCTCTTGACGACATCTCCTCGACGGCCGCCGTCGCCGAGGACCTGGGCGTCTTTTTTGGCTCCTACGATCACAATTTTTATTGGCTGACGTTGGACGGCGAGCTTGTAGCCAAGTTCGACACCGGCGACTACAACGACGGTCCGCCGACGATCGGGACGGACGGGTCGATATACTTTGGGTCTCGCTCCGAGAGCTTTTACGCGTTTAGAAGCGACGGGACGCTGAACTGGAGTTACGATGCCTACGACTGGATCGCCTCGGCGCCCGCCATTGCGGATGACGGGAGTATCTACGTTGGGGCGGACGATCGCCGGTTGTATGCTTTTGCGCCGTTCGGCGAGCTGAAGTGGTCTTATCACGGCTATGATTGGATAAGCGGCTCGCCCGCGATAGGCCCTGGCGAGATGGTTTACGTGCCATGCCGGGACAACACGATGACCTGCCTTCAGCCCAGTAACGGCGAGGTATTCTGGCAATATGAAGTGCTAGATGACATCACGTCATCGCCCGCGGTCTATGCTGATGGCTCGATATACTTCGGCTCTTACGATAAGTACCTCTACTGCATTCGGCCTGAGGGCAGGACCAAGTGGTCTTTCAACGTTGGGTCCGAGGTCCATTCTTCCTGCGCTCTAGACCTGGACGGCAATTGCTATTTCGGCGCTTTAGACGGCCGGCTCTACAGCCTCGACTCGGCCGGGAACCTGAGATGGACGTTTGAGACCGGCAGCAAGATCATCTCCTCCCCCGCCATCAGCGAGAACGGGACGCTCTACTTCGGGGACATCGATGGCAACCTCTACGCGCTGGGCGGTGGCTCGACCGATTACACGCCCAGGATTGGGCTCCATCTCAACAGGGCGACTTACTCTGTCGATGACACAATGAGTGCGTTCTATTACATCATCAACCCGATGCCATCGACGCTTGACGTGGACGTTTATCTCGCTCTCTGGGCGGAGGGGCAGCTGCTCTATTACCCCACGTTCTCACAGATTCCATGCGTCTTTGAGACAGACGTCTCCATAAAGCCTCGGTCAACGAGGCGCTCGCTGTCGCTGTTGGACTTCACGTTCTATCGTGGTTTTTCGCTGTCTAAGGGCCGTTGGTTCATCGCTCTTGCGAGGACAGGCACATACGAGCTGATCGGCGAGATAAACTTCGCTGATTGGGAGTTTGAGGGCTAAAGGTCGCTTGGGGTTGGACTGGTGGGTTGCGCGGGCTTCGGGGTCAGGAGCAAGTAGTTGCTGAGGCGCCTCGCTTATTCACGAGCGCAATTATCGCGTTGCACAAATAAGGGGAACCTAGCATCGGCCGTGATGGTTCAAGATTCTAAACTTGACAGCTAAATCGTATGTTTTGTATGTTGTATGCTGATGTCAGTTGTCTTTTGGGGTTCTCCCTGGCGGTTTGACTGGAACGATGGAGTCGGGGTTAGGAGCTTACCTTTAACGGAGGACAGAATGGTTAGGTTGCAGAGAGAGATGTGGAGTACTCTGGTGTTTTTGATGGCGGTCGTAATGCTTGCAGCGCTTTTGGGATGTGGTGAGTCCGAGAGCCCGCAAGTTGGCACCCCGGAACAAAGGGCACAGCAAGAAGCTCCGGTTCAGCCTGGTGCGGCCAAGACGGTCGATGAGAGCGATGCGTTGGCGAGGATCGGTGACGTTACGATAACCAACGCGGACCTTGAGCAGGAGATTGCAGATATTCCTGTTTATATGCAGACGAAGTTCAAGACCAAGAGTGGCAAGATCGAGTTGCTCAACAAGATGGTTGAGAACGAGCTGTTGGCCAAGGCTGCTGTTGATGCGGAGCTGGACAAGGACCCCGATATAATGCGTAAAATCGTGGATGCTCGCAAGAAAATCCTTCAAAACGAGTATTATCGCACGCACCTGAAGGACAGGGCTGGCGTTGAGGATGAGAAGGTTACGCAGTATTACGAGGCCAATAAGGACAAGTATAAGACCATGGCAAGGGCTCGTGTGCGGATGATCGTTTTCTCGGACGAGAAGGCGGGTCAGAAGACGCTTGAGGAGCTCAAGAAGGACCCCAAGAAGTTCGAGCAGCTTGCCAGGGAGCGGTCGAAGGACGAGTCGACTGCCGGCAACGGCGGTCTGCTGGGTTGGGTTACAGATGGCGGTTACATTCGTGGCCTCGGTAAGGACCCGGGCGTCAATGATGCGGTCTTCGCGCTGTCCGAGGGCCAGATGAGCGACGTAATCAGGGCCAAGAAAGGGAGCTACGTGATCGTTAAGGTCGAAAGCCTCCAGCCGGCGGCATATCGCCCGCTTGAGGAGGTTAGAAGGCGCATCGCGGACGACCTTCTGGTGAACGACGAGGAGATCAAGAAATACTATGACGAGCACAAGGACGAGTTCATCAGCAAGGAGCGCTTGAAGGCCAGGATTCTGGTTCTTGAGAATGAGAAAGGTGCCAAGCAGGCAAGGCAAGGGCTGTTGAAAGGCCTTACGGTTGATAAGTTCTCGGAATATGCCAAGAAGAACTCGATCGACAAGACGAACGCCAGGAATGGTGGTTATTTGGGCTACATAACCCAAGGGAGATACATCCCAGGCATCGGACGCGATCCGGCAATTGAGAAGGTCATCTTCGCTCTCAACGAGAACGGGATCAGCGAGCCGGTCAAGACCAAGAAGGGGTGGAGTCTCTTCTATGTTGAGAAGAAAGAGCCATCAACAATGAAGCCCCTTGAGCGTGTTAGAACGCTGATTATGAACAAGTTACGCCGGCAGGTGCGCGAGCAATCACAGAACGAGGCAATGAATGCTCTGAAGAGCAAATATGGCTGCCAGGTCTTTGAGGACAAGGTTACAGGAACAGAATCAGAATCAGAACCAGAACAGTCAGGGCCCTCATCCAGGGATATTCGCGACATTTTCAAGCCGAAATAAGCCAAGTCCAGCACAAAGACCGATGGACAAGACCGCGAGCAATAGAGAGGGTCACTTAACAAAAAAAGCGGCCGCGCAGGTTTCAGAGCAGATTGACCCTGACCTCGAGCGCAAACTCAACCTTGCGGTTCTCGTGTTCATTGTGATAATGCTGCTTTGCGTCATAATCATCCCTGGAAGCTGGTTTGATAGTGCGTCAATGTGGTGCAGAGATCACGTGCCGGGATTCTGACGAGACAAGAGATGGTTGCCGGCGTAGCTCAGAGGTAGAGCAGCTGATTCGTAATCAGCAGGTCGTAGGTTCAAATCCTATCGCCGGCTTGAGCTCTTAACCTGAGCATGCTGGCAAATGCTGACATTAAACAGGAGAAGATAGGTGCCAAAGCAGAAGTCTGCGATTAAGCGGCTAAGGCAGAGCAAGGAGCAGAGAGCACGTAACCGTATCCGCAAGACCAAGATGAAGTCCACCGTGAAGAAGCTGAATGCCGCTATTGGTGAGAGCCCAGGCACGGACAACGAGAAGGTAGTGGAGCTATACAGAAGCGCGGCCTCGGTGATAGCTAAGACCTCAAGCAAGGGAACGATACATAGGAATACTGCCGCGAGGAAGATCTCCCGTCTCACTAAGGCCGTCAACAAGGCGATTGGCGCAGACGGGCTTGCTGGCGAGCAACCTAAAGCCACGGTAGCGTCACTGTTTGAGGCGGAATCTGTCCCAGAGGCCCCTGTCTCTGGGCCTGTGGGAGTTGTCTCTGAGCCTGTGGTGGAGAAACCAGAACCCGCGGAATCGCCGACGCCGATGGAGGACCCGAGCACGCGCGACTCAGAGGCCGCGGCGGAGCCCAACATTCCACCGGATTCCCAGGAGGGCTCCGGAGAGATTCCCGAAGAACAGGAAACGGCCCCCGAGACAGCAACGGAGCCGAATGCCAGTGAATCTGAAGAACTGGCAGACGAGCAGCCTGTGAGGCCTGACGAGTAACCAGCCCCGTGGCGCCCGCCGCGGCCTACGGCCTAAAGGGCGCGGGGCAAGCGGTGGTCCCACATGACAGGTTGGGCTTTCAGGGCACGACAAGCGCTGTCTCTACAACAGGAGTTTTCGTATTTTTTGATTAAGGAGTGTTGTGTTGTTGGCTGTGGGTTTTGGTTTTGGTCAAGAACAAAAGTGGAATTAGGATTGACGTGATGCTGTGTTTCGGTTCCCCGAAGGGGGGCCACAATAGTAGCCGTAGGTGGAACCTACGGAATCCGTTCACGTCGGTATCCTCGCGATCTTAAAAGGGGGTCGAACAGCCCGTCCAGAGGGCTATGTTCAGCCCTTTCAGGGCTGTTTTCCTTTCCTCCTCTAACCCTGATCCGTAGGTTGCACCTACTGCTACTCACGTTCATCCCCTTGCGGGGATGCGGGAAGAACGCCGTCAGTTGAGCAGGCCCGGGCACGATTACGAAAACTCCTCAAACACTGCGGTTGACAGGCAAGGGGAGGGTCATTATAGTTTAGGTCAATTTCGTTTCTGTGATGGGTTATATTCTCGCTATTACGTTAGGGAGGAGTCAGATGCCTCGAGGTGCGATTTGTTGCGCTGTGGCCGTTTTGCTCATACTGTTATCGACGGGCGTCATATATGCCGATGAAGTTCGGCGGCAATTGGCCGCCCCAGTCCTGCACGGTCGCGTTATGCCCGAAGGGATGGAGACCGAGCTTACCTGGGATACTGTTCCCGGCGCCTATCAGTATTTCATCGAAAGAGATTTCTCGCCTGATTTTGACGTGGAACCGTTCGGGCAATGGTATCGTATTCCGGCAGCTTCGCGTTATGCCTTTCGGGATACATCTATAAACGAGGAGATGCGGACCCTATACTACAGAGTAAAGACTCAACCCTCGCAGTTTGACCTAACAGCCCAGGAGAGTGATTTCTCCAACGTTGTGGCCCTAACGCCGATCGACCCGACTCCCGATCCTGACGTTGAGGTTCTGATCACCCCCGCGTCGTTCGACTTTCAGACTTTCATTTTCTACAAAGAGCTAACTGTGAAGAACGTATCGAGCAAGCCCTTGAAGGTCTCCTTGTGGCCTAGCACAGAGGTCATTGCTCTGTCCACGTCCGGGTTTTGGCTGGACCCATGGCAGTCTGGAACTGTGGGGGTCTCTCTTGACCGCAGTGCGCTCGACCCGGGATTTTATTCCGGTTTTGCGATCTCGTTTCTGTCCAACGCAGGAACGGTGGCGCCCCCACCAAACCAGGACGGCCAGATCGAGATCGAGGCGCAGGTGGCGGGTCCGGTCGAGGTTGCTCCTATTGGACCATATTTCCTCAGAGACGACACGCCAAATCAGAACGGTTTGATCGACAGTGGGGAGAGGGTGAACTGCCAGTTCAAGCTGGTCAATACGGACAGAAATGTCCAGGCGCTTGATTTGACGGTTCGCATTATTCCGAGGGCGAACGTTTCCCGCGTTGATGTAGGTGCGGTGAGTCATATTAACAACCTGTCTGCAATGGAGACCGTTTATGTCCCGTTCACATTCACGGCCGCTCCTGTCTATTTTGGGTGCGATTCGGCGGAAGGGCCGATTGTGGATGGGGAGTTTCTCGTCATTGTTGCCGACACGTTTGGCTACTCGTGGGAGCAGACGGTCACGATCGGCATCTGCACACCGCTTGACCTGACCGTTGTGAGCTTCGCCATAGACGACGACAATCAGGGCGTTTCGGCCACCGTCCCACACACTCATAACAAGATGATTGAGTGCGGTGAGATCATCGAGGCCCGAGTTACTTTTATGAGCAACTATGGACTTTTGGACGGCACTCTCAGTCTCTCGGATGATCAGCATTTTGACTATCTGCCACTCGGCGACTCGTTCTCATACAAAGATGTCGATGACCTCAAGCTCATTCCCTCTTGCGGCGAAGTAACCCCTGATAGGGATTTCGAGTTCAGGGCAGTCGAATATGACGCATCTCCGATCACCTTCAGGCTCACCATTGACGCCAACATAGCGCCGGGCGTTGACTACGCGGCCGATGCAACCTATCCAGTTACCTACTACGAAGACTTCCTGGTCAATAGCCCATTCGGGCCGGAAGTTACGGTAACATCGACCAATTATGCGCCCCGGATGATCACGGACGATTCGTTCACGATTCTCGCTAACGTCCGGAACCTAGGACCCAAAGACCTGCAAGCCGACCTTTATGTCGCCGCGCTCTATCAGGGTGAGATATTCTACCTGAGCGAAGGACTTCCCACGCTGGGGCCGGCGCCTCTTCGCCCGAGCATGTATCTCACACGGAACACGCCCGGGCCCAGGCGGATAGTCGCCTATCATTGTCCCGGCGTCGCGGGATGGGCGCGGACAGGCCTTTTGTTCGCATCGGTTTTGCAGGTGCCGGACGAGACGGTTTACAGTCAGGACCTGTGGTATTCGTTTGATTGGACCATTGTAAATATCAATTATTAGTCTGTTGCCTTTTGGTTGCAGCTTCTGGTTGTGTTGTGGCTGCGCCTCAATAGGTTCTTTCGTTATCTGCTCGCTCTACTTGTGAAGGCAAGGGTGGTCTTCCGAGAGGTGAGGAGCCTTAGCGTTAAATTCCTATCTGACTGAGCTCAACTTAAAGATGATGGGCGCAGTTCAGTCGAGTAATATTTGCTGGTAGAGGTTCATGCCAAGAGAGGTCCTCGATTTCGAGCGTCCGATTGTCGAGCTTGAGGAGGCGATAGCGGAGCTCAAGCAGGCGGGGGACCCGGAGTACAAGGACCGCATACAGGCCTACCACAAGAGGCTCAACAGGCTATACACCGAGACGTTCTCGAACCTCTCTGCCTGGCAGCGGACGCGGCTTGCGCGGCACAAGGACCGGCCTTACACGCTTGACTACATCTCGCAGACGACGAGCAAGTTCGTCGAGCTGCACGGGGATAGGTATTTCCGGGACGATCCAGCAGTAGTAGCGGGTTTGGCGGTTTTCAGAGGGAGAAATGTTGTGGTTGTTGGGCAGCAGAAGGGTAGAGATGTGAGTGAGAGGATATTCCGTAACTTCGGCATGC
The DNA here is from genome assembly GCA_035527515.1 of bacterium. Classification (NCBI taxonomy): domain Bacteria; species bacterium. Next base: position 30,504 of record DATLAJ010000063.1, on the reverse strand, counting down.
CCAATCCGGAAGGCTATCGGAAGGCCCTGCGAGCGATGAAGCTCGCGGAGAAATTCAAAAAACCTGTGGTCTGCTTCGTTGACACGCCGGCCGCGTATCCTGGCATAGGGGCTGAGGAGCGGGGACAGGCTGAGGCGATCGCTCGCAACTTATATGAGATGTCGATTCTCAGAACACCGATACTGGTGGTGGTTACGGGTGAAGGAGGCAGTGGAGGAGCTCTTGGGATCGGTGTTGGGGACAGAATCTTGATGCAGGAGAACGCGATATACTCGGTGATTCCGCCAGAGGGTTGTGCTGCGATACTATTCCGCGACGGTAAGCGCGGCCCCGAGGCGGCTGAGGCGCTGAAGATAACATCACTCGAATTGAAAAGACTTAGGATAATAGACGAGATCGTCAAGGAGCCGCTTGGAGGGGCACATAGAGACTTTGCGCTTGCCGCCTCGATTCTTGGGGATAGGATTCAGTCTAGCCTTGATGAGCTCTGTAGCCTCGATCTTGATGAGCTGCTCGACGGTCGGTTCAAGAAATTCAGGGCGATGGGCTGTTTCATTGAGAGGACGAACAAGAAAAAGTCTTGACTTGAGTGCGAGGGACACTAACATTCGGGTTCTTGGTTGTGGATACTTTATTGGTACAAGGCGTGGCTACTACGTCAATTGAAAGGAGCCTTTTAGGGAAATGAAGAGCATCGCTTTAAGTTTATTCGTATTGTTCATTTTGGCAGCATCTTTGACGATCCTGTCCTGTAACCAGAAAGACAGGGCTAGCGACATCGACGATTATCGACCGAAGATTCTCGATGTAACGGTCAAACAAGGCGAGACGATACTTCGTAAGCCCTATGTGTTGTCGAAGAGCGTCATTGAACCCCTTGTGTTTGAGGTGAGTGTGCATCATCCTGATGCGACAACGGATGACCCAGCCGGAAGCGGTAGCATCTTGAAAGTCTCTGGCGGCTTTCAGGACCCGGACTTTGGGAACGAGAGCTATCAACGTAGGGTTGAGCAATACATGGGTAAGTTCCCCGATTGGAACCACACAATCGGGCCCATCAATAATAGTCTTGCTCGCGATAGTTATCTGCCCGGCGAGGTCTTTTACGGGATAGGCTTTACCGGTGAGTTCTCGGACAGCGGGCCCGGTATGGCCAATGGGCCGGACGAGACGGCTGGAGACGGCGTTTCCACAATACGAAGAGACAGCAGGCTGGACCCCAATACCAAGTCCAATCCTGCTCGCCCGTGGAAATTTTACTTCTGGGCAGAGGACATCAGTGGGAACGATTCAGAGCCTTATTGGGTCAAGATAACTATTACAGAATAAACGTTAGCGCGTCTGCACACAGTTTTAGCTTTGGATGAGACTAGCTGCCGCTCCGTGCAAGTGCCGGAGCGGCAGTTTCGTTTTTTGTTGAGGCGGCGCTGGGGCCTTTCCCCGAGGACCAGGTTCTCGGTTCAGACATACCGACACAGACACAGCTGGCTTCGTGCATGAAGTTTGCTTTCACGCTCGGCTACTGTATTGTTGACGTGGCTTACATTGAGGCCGATGATCACACTTATCATATATGCCGAGGCTGGTTTTGACGAATCAATCCCGCGTCCTACGCGTTCTCTTGATGGCCGCGTTTCTGTTGCTCATCCTGTGGTTAATGGGGTGCGACAGGGAGACCACTTTCTATGTCGGGGCGAAGTTCTACGCCGTCAACAACACCGAGGAGGGACTTCACGTCTATCTAAACTCTATTTTCCAGTTCAGCCTGGGCCCGGGGCAGGGAGACGAGGTTGATGACCTCGATGAGGGAGAATACACCGCCGCGGCGAGGCGCGAGTCGGACGGCGCCGTTGTGAAAGAGGAGGAGGTCTATCTCCACGAGAGGGAGAAGTTTCGCTGGGAGATTCGCTAGCTTCAGTAATGACGTTACCCATAATTCGGCGGGTCAGACCCGTTTGGGCCAGTCGCCTTGAAGAAGCCTATCCGCCTGGGCAGACTGCTCCCTTTGTTTAGGTCGCTTTTGCTGGGCCGTTGACGAGCGCTATCGGGAAGACCTGTTCGATCTGGTCAACGTATTGGAACGTCATCCCCTTTACGAGATGCTGCTCGAGGTCCTCGATGTCCCCCCTGTTGTTCTTGGGCAAGATTATTTCGTAGATGTCCGCCCGCTTAGCTGCGAGAATCTTCTCCTTGATTCCACCAACTGGCAGGACCTTCCCCCGCAGCGTCAGCTCCCCCGTCAGCGCCACGTCGCAGCGCACCTTTCTCCCCGTGAAGAGCGAGACAAGCGCCGTCGCGAGGGTTATGCCTGCACTCGGCCCATCCTTAGGGATCGCACCGGAGGGGATGTGGATGTGCACGTCAAGCTTACCGAAATCGGTCTTGCCAATGCCAAGCTTATCCGCCCTTGAACGAACGTAACTCATCGCCGCCTTCGCCGATTCCTGCAAAACGCTCCCAAGCTGTCCCGTCAGCTGAAGGTCCTTGGCGCCACGCATCTTGGTCGCCTCGATGAAGATTATCTCTCCACCGACACGGGTCCAGACCACCCCGGTGACAACACCAATCTCCGCCTTCCTTTCCTTCGTCTCTGGGAAGAACTTCACTGCGCCGATGTATTCACGCAGCGACTTTACCGTAACCACGCGAATCCTCTTATCGCCCCCGGCCACGACCTTTGCAACCTTGCGGCATATCTTGCCGATCGTCCTTTCGAGCTCCCTCAAACCTGCCTCGCGTGTGTAGCGGGAGATTATGTGCTCAATGGCGTCGGTCTTGAACCTCAGCATCGAGGGCTTCAGCCCGTGTCCATCAAGCTGCTTCGGGAGCAGAAACTGTCTCGCAATTCTAAGCTTCTCCTCGTCCAAATACCCCGGAAGCTCAATTATCTCCATCCGGTCGCGAAGCGCCGGCGGGATTGGGTCGAGAATGTTCGCCGTGGTGATGAACATGATTTTGGAGAGGTCGAACGGGACCTCGATGTAGTGGTCCGCAAACGTGTTGTTCTGCTCGGGGTCGAGGACCTCAAGCAGAGCGGAGGCGGGGTCCCCGCGGAAATCAGCACCGATCTTATCGACCTCATCCAGAATGAAGACTGGGTTGTTGGCGCCGACGCGCTTGATCTCTTGTATTATACGTCCGGGCAGCGCCCCCACGTAGGTCCGGCGATGCCCTCGTATCTCGGCCTCGTCCCGCATTCCCCCGAGCGAGGCCCTGGCGAACTTGCGGTCCATCGAGCGCGCTATGGATTTGCCAAGCGAGGTTTTCCCAACGCCCGGCGGACCAACGAAACAGAGAATAGGGCTCTTGAGGTCCTTTTTGAGGCTCCTAACGGCTAAGAACTCGAGCACACGCTCTTTGACCTGCACGAGGTCGTAATGGTCCTCGTCCAGTATCTTCTGCGCTCGCCTAAGGTCGAGGCTGTCTCTAGTGCTTTTACTCCACGGCAGCCCAATGAGCCAATCCAGATACGTCCGAATCACACTGTATTCCGCCGCAGCGGGAGGGACCATGCTCAGCCTCTCGAGCTCCTTTTCGGCGGCCTCCTTAGCGTCAGGTGGCATGCCTGCCTCGGCAATCTGCGAATAAAGGTCCTCGACCTCGCGCGACTTCTCGTCAGTCTCGCCGAGCTCGCCCTGGATGGCCTTTAACTGCTGGCGAAGAAAATACTCCCGTTGCGATTTCTCTATCTCGCTCTTCGCCTGCGACTGTATCTTGGAACTAAGCTCCAGAACTTGAAGGTCCCGATTGAGATACCCAATCACCTTGGAGGCCCGTTTCTCCACGTCGAACGTCTCGAGAAGGTTCTGCGCCTCGCTCGTGCTGATCTTCATGTGAAACGCCACGAAATCACATAACTGGCCCAGATCTTTGATATTCATCCCGGCTACATACATCTCCTCTGAGAGATAGCGCGACGCATCGACCAGTTTCTGAAACTGAGCAAGGATGTTCTCCGTGAGCGCCTCCACCTTGACGGACTCGATGTGCGGATCGTGCACTTCCACCGCCTCCGCCTTGAAATATGGTCTCACGCTTGTGATTGATTTTATTTTGACGCGGTTTAGGCCCTGAACAATCAGCTTGGCGCTCTTGTCGGGCATCTCGAGCTTCTTGGCAATGATGCATGCGGTTCCAACTCTGTAGAGGTCCCTCTCGGTGGGTTCGTTCGTTGCCGGGTCCTTCTGAGTAACCAGTGCGATCATGTCCTTCTCTTCTCTGACAGCCGAGACCAGGCTGATGCTCCGCTTGCGCCCAACCAGAAGCGGCATAACGGTGTTCGGAAACAGGACTGCATCTCTCAGCGGCAAGACCGGCAGAAGCATGGCCTTGTCCTGACGCTGTTGCGACTTATTGGGCTTTCGCGATCTACTCTGACGACCCGGCAAGGCGCTCACTCCTTACCAGTTTGGGAGTTCTCGCCTTCCAAGGCGCCGGCCACCCGCAACATGCCTGCCTCGTCAAATGCCCTCGCAATCAGCTGCACACCCACTGGGAGGGCGTTTTCCTCGCTGTTGTAAGGGATTGAGATTGCTGGAAGGCCCGCGAGATTCGCCGGAATAGTGAAAACGTCGGATAGATACATCGTCAGCGGGTCGTCGAGCTTCTCGCCTATCTTGAACGCCTCCTGGGGGCTTGTTGGTCCCATCAGCACATCCACCTTCTCGAAAGCCGTCCGCAAGTCTTGGATTATCAATGTCCTCACCTTTTGAGCCTTGAGGTAATAAGCCTCATAATACCCGGTACTCAGAACAAATGTGCCCAAAATTATCCTCCGCTTGACCTCCTGCCCAAATCCATCTTCTCTGGTCTTGCGATACATATCAACGAGGTCTGAATAGGACGAGGCCCTGTGTCCATATCGCACGCCGTCGTAGCGCAACAGATTGGAGCTGGTCTCCGCCGTGCTCAGAATGTAATAGACCGCGACTGCGTAGTTAAGGTGCGGCAGCGAGACTGGAACTATCTCCACACCGAGTCGCTCGAGGGAGAGCATGGCATCCTGAACTGCCCTGGCCACCAGAGGCGTGAGTCCCCCCTCCACGTGCTCTTTGATGACGCCGACCTTCAGACCCGATAAGTCTCCGTCGAGCAATTTGCTGAACTCCGGCACAGAGAGATTGACGGACGTTGAGTCCCTTGGATCGTACCCGGCGATGACTTCCAGCAACAAAGCGGCATCCTGGACGTTTCTCGTGATCGGGCCAATCTGATCGAACGACGGGGCGAACGCCACGAGCCCGTAGCGGGAGACACGGCCGTAGGTTGGCTTGAGACCTACGACGCCGCAGAAGCACGCCGGCTGCCTGATCGAGCCGCCAGTATCCGTCCCAAGCGCACAAGGAGCGCATCCGGCAGCGACAGCGGCAGTTGAGCCGCCGCTTGACCCGCCGGGGGAGCGATCGAGGTCGTGTGGATTCCTTGTGATGCCAAAGAAGGAGGTCTCAGTGGATGAGCCCATGGCGAACTCATCGAGGTTGGTCTTGCCCAGGATTACCGCTCCAGCGGAGATAAGTTTCTCCGCAACCGTGGCGTTGTATGGGGAGACAAAGTGTTGTAGGATTCTGGAGCCGCAAGTAGTGGCCTTCCCAGCTACGCAGATGTTGTCCTTGATGGCTATTGGGACGCCGAAGAGCCGCATCGAGGACCGTGCCTCGCCACCAATAGAATCAAGAGCTTTGGCACGCGCCAATGCCCCCTCGTCATCTAACGTTATGAACGCATTGGTCTCTGCCTGTCGCTCGTGCGCCCTGGTCAGAAACGACCTCGCGGCCGCCTCTGCCGAAATCTCGCCGGCCAGGACCTTCCCGCCAAGCTCCGAGAGCGAAAGCCGCCAGATGTCCATCACACTCTACCTCTGTTTTGCCTACTGTAAAGAGTTTTGGTCCACTCCGAGGCCACATAAGCAATAGCTTTCAACATCACAAACCGCATGCGATCATCAACCAACACAAAGCAGGCATGCCCGGCGCTGAACAAGCACACAGACAATTACAGCGTCGGGCCTATGAGGACAAAGGTAGCCTCAAAACGGACGCAGTCCAGGACTCCGGCTAGCGCGTCGCGGAGAATCGACCAAGTAGATGCACCTCGTCAGACGATCTTCTCGTCCTGTTCCTTTTTCTTGCCCTTCCAGACGTCCCGAATGATCCCGTAGATAGTCAGACCCAAGGCAATCGTAACTGACGACCACAGCATCATCACAAAAAGCATGACGACGGTGTTGAGGAGACCCTCTTCGACCGTGCTGAATTGTAGGTCAAAATTCACGTGCTCTCACCTCCCTCCAAAAACTGTCGCAAACTACTCGAGTTCATTTTTCTAGAATCTGCACTCGACTGTTGTCTTATTTCTCACAACTGGAAAAACCATCCATGCCTGCTCCAAACAGCTCTGAGACCACCTACTATCTCCCAATCCTTCTTGCAGAGCTCAACTACCTCTATCAACGAACGCACCCTAACCAGCCTTTTTTGCAGGTGTCCTATATTCTGTAAGAATCATTGCGGCAAACTATATGTTAGCGGCCAACTTCCGTCAAGCGCCTTGCAGCTCTTGACACGCAGCCCGAGATTGGCAAAGCTACCAATGTAGTGAACGTGCTGGTCTATTTTTTGTTTTACGGACTGAGCGGAGGCGGATAGGTCCTGGTGGGTCTTCTGGACTTCAAATCCAGCAAGGGGCGGCAGAAACCGTCTCTGGTGGGTTCGATTCCCACACGCTTCCGCCATCTCGCAACTAATAGAAGCGCTGTAGCAGAAGACAGCGACTCGCTACATTGCTCGCGCGAGGATTGCGAGGCGGTAATAGATTGGAGAATCTCCGGTGCACCTCCGAGAGTTTGGCGGCCCGCCTGGAGAAACGTAGGCTCTTCATTCACCTTGGGGCAGGGGTTTTCAGGCCATGTATCTGAACTTTTTTCACCTTGATGAGATTCCATTCAATCTGACGCCGGACCCAAGGTTCTTCTTCATGAGTAGAAACCATCTCGAGGCAGTGGAACACCTCGAGTTTGGCATTCAGCAGCGCAAGGGCTTCGTTGTGATCACCGGCGAGGTTGGGTCGGGGAAAACCACGGTCTGTCGGGCGCTTCTCTCTAGGCTCGACGGCACAAAGACCGAGACCGCGCTGATCCTCAACCCGATGCTTTCGCCGCTGGAGCTTTTGCAGGCAATCAACGAGGACCTTGGGCTGGAATACGAGGACAACAGCCGTAAACGGCTGACAAAGATTCTGAACAAGTTCTTGCTTGCGCAGTTCGAACGCGGCGGAAATGTCGCTGTGATCGTCGATGAGGCGCAAAAGCTTTCCGAGGACGCCTTGGAGCAGATTCGGCTGCTGTCGAACCTTGAGACCGCCAAGGACAAGCTGATCCAGATAGTCCTTCTCGGGCAACCAGAGCTCGCCAGTGTCCTCTCACGTCCCTCAATGACGCCGCTTGCGCAGCGCATTGCGGTTCGCTATCACTTGGGTCCGCTCGATTTCGAGCGGACCTGTCAGTATGTTGCTCACCGGTTGCGGGTTGCCGGATGTCATCAATCTGTTTTCACCAAAGGTGCGCTGAGGGCGGTCTTTCGTTACTCTGGCGGCATCCCTCGCAAGATCAACCTCGTCTGCGACAAGGCGCTGCTCTGCGCGTTTGGTATGGGCGAGCTTCAAGGTCAGAAGGTTCATGTCAGAAGCGCATTGGCGGAGCTTGGGCAACATCGCTCGGGTTTCTCGGGCGCAGTGCGGCGCTTGTCCTCGCGCAAGTGGGCGATAGTGGCTGTGGTGCTGGCAATTCTCTCCACATGGTACGTCTCGGCACGGTGGTTTGCGCCCAGGCCTGGGGGCAGCCCGATACCGAATGCTGCTGTTGTGGATAATCGGGGCCTGAGTTCTGCTGCGAAGTCCGGCTCCAGCGCGCACCGAGTTTCAGAGCCTACGTCAAGAGTTGAGCCAGGGCGTCCCTCGAGAGGGATGAGCGGCTTTGACCGAGACGGCGCCTATCGGGTCGAATCGGGAGAACTTGCTCCCTTTGGGGCGGTCATAACACTCCTCAGATTGTGGCACGAGAACCTCAACGGGGTGCTTGCGAACGGCGACGCGTCCTCAATATCCTCGGCCGCTGAGGTCTGGAAACTGATAGACCATGCGGGCTACCGGATTGAGTCTCGCCGGACGACGCTCTCGCGTGTCAAGCTCCTGGACGTTCCGTGCTTGATAATGTTGAGGAAACAGGCACAGGGCCCGGCCACGTATTGTGCCTTGTGCGGCTTCAACGATGGGACGTTCCAGGTGGCCGATCCAACTTCTGGGCTTTTGAGGCTTGTGGAAACGGATCTTGACAAGCGCTGGACGCAAAGAGCAATATACGTGCTGCCGGACATTGCTGGGCTGAGATATACGTTGCGGCTCGGCAAGAGAGGGCCTGATGTGATGGGTTTTCGGGCTAGGCTTTTCAATCTGGGACTTTTGGGTGATTCCAGGAGCGATAGATACGACGCAGAGTGTGCCGAGGCCGTCAAGAGGTTCCAGCTGTTGAGTGGGCTTATCCCTGACGGGATAGCAGGCTGGCGGACTAGGATTGCACTTGTGAGGGATACGTTTGGAAGCCAGGCGCCGAGGCTGAGCACCTGGCCGCCGGGTAATGTTGGAGTTGGTGGTTGAGCATAATTCACGACGCTTTGAAACGGGCGGAGAGCGAGAATAAGCCGCGTGGCGAATCGCCCGGGCAATCGGGAAAGCTGTCTGAGCGAGGCAGACCCACGAGGCAGATGTGGCAGCTTCTTCTGTCGATTGGTGCGCTCTGTCTCGGGCTTGCGGCGCTGGTTGCGGCGATATCGCTGCTTCTATACCCAAGTGGCGAGCGCTCGAGCGCGGAGGCCAGACAGGAGCTTAGTGCTCGGATACCTATTCAGAGCAGCTTGCCCACAAGTGCCGAGACGCGGCCACAGTCGCCATTGAGCCCCATAGCAGCTGGCGAGCAAGCCCAGGAAGTTGCAGCGCCGAGCAAGCCTAGCGTTGCGCCAGATAAAGGCCAAAGGCCAGAGAGCGAGATCAGTAGTGCGACTCACCCAGGTAATGCCAAGGCCCCAACTGAAGCCCAGAAACCTGACCGGGCTCCGGCTAGCAAGAAACCTCCTGCCAAGTCTCTGTTCATCACGATGTCGCAGGGCAAGCAACCAGTTCTGAAACGTGAGTCTCCGAAATCGACCAAGAAGGGCAAGATCGACATCCGTTCAGCGGGTCGTGTCAAGACCGCACTCGACCTTGAGAGAGAACGTCGGGCGCTCTCCCTCTCTCATCTCAAGAAGGCGCAGAGTTTTGCCGACAAGGGCAATGTCCAACTTGCGCGTCAGCATTTTGAGAAGGCTATTGAGAGCGAACCGGACAACGTGCTGGCCTTGATGGGTCTCGGGTCGTTTCTGCTCAGCCAGGGCAAGCCCGTCATGGCGGAGCGCTTCCTGCGCAGGGGTGCTACCCTCGACAAAGGCTCGAAGGAGATCAAGAGCGCACTCTATGAGTACCTCGGTCAGGCTCTAGCCGGGCAAGGGCAATATGAAGAGGCGGTTAATGCGTATCAGACGGCGATCGCCCTGAACGATGGCAACCTCAGCGCCTACAACAATATGGCGGTGGCTTACAAGAGGCTCGGCAAGCGGGAACTGGCCAAGCGCACATACTCGCGGCTCTTGATCGTCGAGAACAGGGCCCCGTTGGGTTATTACGGTCTTGGCTTAATGAATGATGATGATGGCAAGACCGACGAGGCCATATTCGGCTACTCTCGTTTTCTGGTTCTTGCCGGTTCGCGTTATGAGGAGCTCCAGGAGCAGGTCAGGAAGAGAGTTACCTTTTTGAGGGCCAAAAAGGAGCGCGAGAAGAAGCGGAAGTTCGTTCACAAGGAGATCTATGTCCCATAGGCTAGCCTTGTGTTCACAGTGCTCCGCGCGAGCAGGACGGCGGCACAAAACCGGGGCTGATGGTCGCGTTTTAGTCGAGCGTGTCTGTGCGGCGTTGGTGGAGCGAGCGATATAATGATTGAAGAGATTAAAAGGATCGAGCAGGAATCGCGAGAGGAGTTCGCCTCGGCAGTTGGCTACGAGGAGCTTGAACAGCTCAGGATCAAGTATCTCGGCAAAAGAGGCATTTTCGCCTCATTCCTAAAGAGAATTGGCGCACTGGACAGCGAACTCCGGCCGGCCGCGGGCAAGGCCGTTAACGATGCCAAGATAACGGTTGCCTCGTTCTTTGAGGAGGCAAAGTTGCGCATCGAGTCCTCCGCTGGCGCGAAGTCCTCTGCCACATTCTTCGACTACACACTTCCCTCATATCCGTTCCCAAAAGGCTTTTTGCATCCATGCACACGGGTGATGGATGAGATACTGGACATATTCATGGAAATGGGGTTCGAGGTTGAGCTCGGCCCAGAGGTTGAGCTGGAATACTACAACTTTGAGGCGCTCAACACCCCGAAGGACCATCCAGCGCGCGATCTTCAGGACACTTTCTACATATCCGGAGATGTCCTGCTTCGGACGCAGACGTCTCCGGTTCAGGTAAGGGTGATGGAGACAATAGACCCGCCGGTCCAGATGGTCTCGCCTGGGGTAACTTACAGGCGTGACGCTGCGGACATGACACACTTACCGATGTTCTCTCAGGTGGAGGGTCTCATGGTGGACCGCGGGGTAACATTTGGCCATCTGAAGGGCATTTTGGCGGAGTTCGTGAGACAGATGTTTGGCGAGGGTCGGCGCACGAGGTTCAGGCCACACTACTTCCCGTTCACAGAGCCAAGCGCCGAGATGGACATCAGCTGCGGCGTTTGTGGCGGGAAGGGCTGCCGGGCATGCAAAGGGATTGGGTGGCTTGAGATCCTTGGCTGTGGGATGGTCCATCCGCACGTGCTGGAGCTGGTCCACTATGATACGGAGGAGTTCACGGGATTCGCGTTCGGGATAGGAGTTGAGCGCATCGCGATGCTCAAGTATAACATCGATGACATCAGGCTCTTCTTCGAGAACGACCTCCGCTTCCTGAAGCAGTTCTAGCCTCTGTGCCCAGTTCTCGGCGCGCTGCCCTTGACGTTTATTGTTTGAGTGAGGCGACCGCCGCGGCCGCGTCGGCTAGGAGCTCATCAGGACTGATGGGCTTGCCGACCGCCTTTTGCATCCAAAGATCAGGATAGATGTTGCCCAAGGCGCACATCCGCTCGAGGTTCGAGGGCAGGTCGTGGTGCTTGAAGTAGTTCTGGACCTGGTAGCTGATGATGTGCCCGATGGGGTAGTCCGGTAGGTAAAGGCTGTATGAGACCATGTGCGAATAGATGCCCAAGAGCGAGTAGTCGGACTTGCCCAGATGCGGTTCCCAGTATTTTGACCACAGATTCTCTGCGATGGCTATGACGTTTCGCTTCAGGTCATCTGCGGTCGCTTCCGGATGTCCATACAAGTAGCGCCAAGCCTGCATATCAACGAGAGACATCGAGGCTATCTCGCAAGTTGACAGAAAGGTGTGGATTGGGAGCTCGGAGCTCTTTTCGGCCGGTGGCAGACCGAGAATCTCCCGGTCCTTGCCCTGAAACAGGAAGGCTATTGCCTCGGTAAAGGCCGCGTTGGGAACGCCCTCGAGGGTAGGATGATCGATCATGTTCATGCTGAACGTCTGCTCAACGGTGTGCCCCAGCTCGTGCATCGCAATGTTGAACGACCGGTAACTCATCTTGCCCTTTTCGGTGCGAATCCTCAGAAGCGCCTTCTCGCCTCTCATCCCCGCGCCGCGAGCGTGGCCTGCGCTGCGCGAAGGCTCCGCAAGGATGTGGTCGGCAAGATACCTGGCCTTGGGGTCTGAGAATCCGAGCCTATTCAGAATCTGCGGGAGCTTGGCGTTGAAAGCATCGATGTCCGGAAACTGCTGCTTCACGAGGTCGTCGAGTTCCGCCTGGCTTTCCATCGGATTGAACCCCTGATACCAGATGTCGTAGGGCCTGAGCTCGCGGCCCAGCCGCTTCCGCATCTCGCGCGCGACTTCACTCAGAACTGGCGAGGAGAGCAATTGCACAAACACCGCCTCGACCTTAGCCTCGGGCATCTGCCTGTGAATGTTGAAACGGCGGTCTATCAACGTCCTATTGACGGTGTAGTATGCGTCTTGGGCACGCTGCGTCTTGAAGGCCGCAAGCCACTTTGCGTATCTTCGGTCGCCCTCCGGTGTGGAGTCGATCCCCTTGCCACCAGCATCGAAGCACTCGTTTGTGTAGGGGTTCCAACGGATATCACTGCTGTTGATGACTTGCTGGGGGATGGTTCCCTGAACAATGTGCCTCATAACTTTCAGAATGAGCTCCTGCTTGGCCTGGCCGGACGGGTCGGCGTAGAGCGCCTTGAGCTCATCCCGAAGGCCCCAGTGGGAGATGAGCCTCTTCTCCTCGTCGTAGAGCCGCTTGCCGTTCTCATCGAGGAGGCAGTTCATGAAGATGTTGTAGTCGTTGATATAGGTGTCCGCGTCTTGCATCGCGAGAAAAACTTTGTGAGAGACCTCCGCCGGCACCCTGCTCTCGTAGGCCGCCTGCCTCATCTCGACCCACTTCTCTCTCGACCACTCGGCGTGGTGCTCCACCATTGATTGAAATGTCTCACGCTTGAAGTTGAGCAGAATGACGAACGGGAGCTTTAGGTCGAACAGATCGTCGGTCAAATGCTTGAATGGGTTGAATCTCGCCAGAAGCTCATCTTGGGCCGAAAACTGGACTATCTCGAGGTCCTTCCACCTGCTAAACGTGGTATAGACCTCCAGCAGGTGTCCCTGGAGCTGCTCAAACACCAGCTCCAACTTGTCCCGAAATGAGGCAAGCTCCTCCAAATCGTCTATGAAATACTTGACGCAGAACTCCTTGAGGTCTTCCCCAGAACCATCCCTCTCCTCCCAGAGAGACAGCACCTGCTCAACGCCGGTCTCAGCCCGCTCGCTGCTCCTAAACCGACTGTTCATCTCATCGAGAATCTGCTGCTTCTGCTCGGCCGCGGTCTCAGACATCAAGCCTCCTTCACTCTCGTTATCACTGTGAAACGTCAGAATCTGAGCAAAACACCGGACGAGGCCATAGGGACTGAATCCCAGAAGGAGCCACCATCATGCGCCAGCGTCACTTCTTCTTTGACTTGTTTTTTTTGAGTATCGGAACGATGAGCTTCTGACCTGGCCTGATCTTGTTGCTCTTGAGGCCATTGGCCTGCTTGATCGCCCTGACGCTAGAGCCATATTTCTGCGCGATCGCAAAGAGCGTATTGCCCGACTTCACACGGTGGGTGATAGTTTCGGACCATTTGAGCCTCGCTGCACTTGGTTTACTCGGCTTGCTCGATCGCTTGGAAAGCACAGGGACCAAGAGCTTCCGGCCAGCCCGGATGCGCGATGTCCGCATCCCGTTGGCCTGCTTGATCGCCCTGACGCTCGAGCCGTAGCGCCTCGCGATGCTGGAGAGCGTTTCGCCGGATCGTATGCGGTGCGTAAGTATCCTCGAGTGCGCCTGCGTGGGGAGTTTTCTGTAGGCCGCAAGGAACTTGTCCTTCCTGCCTTTGGGAATCTTTAGATTGTACCTTGAGTATATTGGAGGCGTGCACCACCGGCGCAGTTCCGGGTTCAGAGCCCTTAAGGTCTTGTAGGTGGTTCCGGCGCACTCGGCTGCCTTTTTCAGGCCGAGCCAGCCTTGAATCGTAATCTCGTCATACTCAACAGGGTCCTCGTAATCAACGTAGAAGCCAAACTTCTCGGGATACTTGGCAATGATCGTGGCCGCCATGAAACGAGGGACGTATTCCCTTGTCTGGGGGTGAATCCTGGCGGATGACATAACATCCCAAAAATCGCTCGTGCCACACTGCTCGATAGCCTGTCGGACCGCACCCTCGCCGCCGTTGTATGAGGCAAGCACGAGCTTCCACGACGCGAACTCGTCATAAAGGTCCTTCAGGTAACCAATGGCGGCCCTTGTCGACTTCTCGGGATCACACCGCTCGTCAACCCAGTAGTTCATCTTGAGGCCATAGCGGCGGCCAGTGCTCGGCATGAACTGCCAGAGCCCCCTGGCCCTAGCATACGAGGTTGCATAAGGGCTGAATCCGCTCTCGACTATGACAAGGTATGCCAAGTCCTCCGGGAGCCCGGCCTTGTGCAGCTCTTGTTTGATCATGGGCATGTAGCGCCCTGAGCGCCTCAATGTTCTCTCGATAAACGCCCGGCTTGCGGTCTGGTATTCCTCGATGAAGTGCCTGACCGAGTTGTTCAAGACGATCGGCACCGTGTAGTTCTTAGTATTGAAGTGGCTCCACCTGTTGTCGAGGTAGATGTCCAGGGCATGGGGGTTGGACTTCAGTATCTTGGCGTTGAGGTCGTATATCTGCTGGTAGAGCTCGGCCATCTTCGGGAACTCCACGAGCTCGATCTGCGAATCGAGAATCGTCAATAGCGCGGTATCAAGATACGGCATGGCCTCTCGAACAAGGCCAGTGTCGTATAGATTGCGAGCACAACGCAGGAAGCCCTCCGTTTTCTGGTAAGTGTTCTGGAAGTACTCCTGCGTGATGGCGAAGACCTCCTCGGGCTGCCTCGGGGGCTGCGAGGCAGTGTTCTGAGGTTCAGCACTGGCTATCACCGCGGGCGAGCTCACCCGGGCAAGGTCTGTTCTATTGGCGCAACCAATCAGAGAACCAAAAACGGCGCCGCAGACCAAAAGCACGAGTGAACTGCGGCGCAACTTCGCCCTCTGTAAAGTCGCCTTGAGATGGGCCGTGCCCGACCACCGGTCAAGTGCACTAGACATCAGTATCCTCCACACGGACGAGCACGATGGTTGTGTTGTCATAGCCGCCAGCCTGATTGGCCATCTCGACCAGAACGTCGCATGTGTCGTTGAGACTCGGCAGCGTCTGGTCGAGGACCGTCGAGAGAATCGCATCGTCGTCCAGAACGCTCGTGAGCCCGTCGGTGCAAAGCAGTATCAGATCGGTGTGCTGCAAAGGGACTCGAGAGACATCGGCCTGAACTGTGCTCTTCGTGCCAAGAGAGCGGGTGACGAGATGTTTCATTGGATGGTGTCTGGCCTCCTCGAGGCTCAAAACGCCCTCCTGATACTGCTCATAAACCCAGGAGTGGTCCCGTGTCAAGAGCCTCAACGAACCATCACGAACAAGATAAACCCGGCTGTCGCCAACGTGAGCAATGTTAAGCTCCCGATCGCGAATCCAGGCGACCGACATGGTTGTGCCCATCCCCTCAAGCGATCTGTCCTGCCTACTCTGCTCAAACACCCTAGCATTGCCAATCATCATGGCCGCGCGCAAGACGTCCTCAGACCCCGAGAGGTCCATCGCAAGGCCATAAGGCGGCGTGATTTCGGGGTCCTGAAGATAATGACCCAGGTAATCCACAAGAGCATCGACGGCGATCTTACTGGCTACCCCACCACCGGCGTGGCCACCCATCCCGTCCGCAACGACAAAAAGACCTATCTTGTCGTCCGCGAAGTAGCTATCCTCATTAACTCGTCTCACGCGACCCAGATCGCTCTTCATGCCGTGCGACACCTCGAGGTAACTCATCGCCGCCGCCCCTTCTGATAACGCCAAACTGCCCTATTGTGTTCCTCTATGGTTGCTGAGAACTTATGCTGACCATTGTTCATTGAAACGAAATAAAGATAGCCTACGTCGCCCGGATACAACGCCGCCAGCAAGGACGCCTTCGAGGGCGAACATATCGGGCCCGGCGGCAAGCCCTTTCTTATGTATGTGTTGTATGGCGTATCTGCCTTAAGGTCATCACGCGTCAGGTTTCCGTCAAAGTCCCTAAGACCATGAATCACTGACGCATCTATTTGCAGCGGCATGTTTCGCCTCAACCTATTGTAGAGCACGGCCGCGATCAACGGCCTCTCCCGCTCCAACGCCGTCTCCTTTTCTACTAACGAGGCGATCGTAACAATCTCGTGCAGCGTCGAGCCTAGCTCGGCAATGCGACTCTGATAACTCTGCCCAATCACGCTTTCAAACTCCTTGACCATGCGCTCGGCAACCTTTTGCGCACTTGTTCCGGGCTCAAAATAGTAGGTTTCAGGATACAGGTAACCTTCGAGACCATTAGCCCTGATGCCTAAGTGTGCAGCGAAAGACTCATCATTGCAAATCATAAGGAAGTCCGACTCCAAGATTCCCAAACTACTCTCGACTATCGCCGCGATGTCCTTCAGTGTTGAGCCCTCAGGAATCGTCACACGACGGAGGGCTATATTCCTAGGGCAAAACGCTCGGATGAGTTCCCTGGGCTTGAGCCGCGGAGGGATTCTATATTCACCGGCCGGGATGCTCGCATCCATCAGCCGACATACAAGCGCGAAGTCAAACACACTTCTGATAACTCCCTGCGACGTCAAGACCCGAGCCACATCCCTGACTGACATGCCTCGCTCGATTCTGACTAGGAACGGCTTACTCGCCATGTTAGTTGGATTATCAAAGTAATTCTTGAAGTAAATCACTGGCGCCGAGGCAACAAGAAGCACGGCCAAAACAAGGAGGAAAAGAACCCGCCACAATCTCCCCACTATGGCCCTTCACGACTCTTGGATGTTGTTGCCAGGCGGTCCAAATAGCCCTGCAATATCAAAACCGCGCTCATCTGGTCCAGCCGTCCGTCCCGCCTCGTCGCGGTGCGCCCTGCATCGTGAAGGGCACGCTTGGCGATTCTGGTCGTCAGTCGCTCGTCCCAGAACTCGACGGTTACGTTAAGCTCATTCCTCAATAAATCAGCAAACTCCTTCGTTGTTTTTGCTCTCGGCCCGACACTCCCGTCAAGATTCAACGGAAGTCCAATGACGATCGTGTCGATCCCGCCCTCCTCAAATAGGCGCCCGATCTCACTGAGAGCCTCCTTCTGACTGGACACGAACAGGGTCTCGCGCGCAAGTGCTATCGAACATGAAGGATCGCTCACAGCAACACCGATCCTGCGCTCGCCGAGGTCAAGTCCAAGCACCCTCAATTCATCTTCTCCCACCGGGAAATCGACAAGCGTCGCTACGTTATTATCACGCCGGCGTATCCAACAACCTGCGCCTTGTTACTGCACGTCTCGCCGGACGTCTGGTATGAGACTAAAGCGGCGGAACTTGCGCCGAGCGCGTTTGCGGCCGAGAGCGCTGTAACCGTCGCGGTCACCCCGCACATCGAGATATTATTGGACATGACTACGTCATAGAGACCTTGGGCGTCCAGCGCAAGGACCCTGTCGATCGCCAGATGGTCCATCTTGACCGCGACTTCATGGGGGATGTAGTGGGACATGTCTGTGCTGGCGACGATGAGGACGCTCTTGCCCGAGGCTCTGATCACGTCTGCGAGTTCCTTGCCCAAAAGATCGGCACTTCTAAAATCATAAAGCCCGAGACATATTGGGACAATGGAGAAGCTGCTGTTGAAGAACTGAATGAATGGCAGCTGAACCTCGAGGCAGTGCTCAGAGTGGTGAGCGGCCTCGTCAAGGCGTGCGACGCTCGAGCGAGATATAATCGAGCTCGCGAGGTCCTGGTCGATCGGGACCTCGCCCATTGGCATGGACCAAGAGCCCTCGCCGAAGACCGCTGCCGGGGCGCCAACTCCACTGTGGTTAGGGCCTAGAATAACATAAGTGTCATAGTTAGGTATCCGGGAATAGACCTTGCCAGCGACCGGCCCCGAGCATACGTAGCCCGCGTGGGGGCACATGATTGCCTTCGCCCGAACCTTTTGCGGGACGTCCTCAACGTAAAGCCCCACTTGCTTTCGCAGGGCGGAGCCTGTCCTCTCGTAGAACTGGCCAGCCACGGCAGGTCTTCTGATCATTGACATCGCTCAATCCACCTATTTTGGACCATAGTATTTCTCAAGCGCCGAAAGCAGTTGAGACGTTGCGCAGACAACCGGCTCCACACGCCGCTCGGTTCGCGACTCAAGCCTCCTTAATTTGGCGCGGTCTGTCGGATCATCGGTTGCAACGTCCAGCACTCCGTTTGAATACTTGACTGGCAACACCGTAAACTCGTATGCAATCTCCTTGGAGAATAGGTTTATCGTTCTGGGCGGTATCGACGAGCTCGAGAGGTCAACACACATGCAGCCCCACTGTTTCCCCAGCGCCCTTGCGAGCTCTTCCTCCGTAATGAACCCCATTCTCACTAGTATCTGTCCAATGCGCGATGGGTCGTTCTGTTGTTCCACAAGCGCTTGCTCCAGCTGCGGGACAGTGATCATCTTCTCGACAAGCATGATCTGGCCCAATCTCCTGTCCGTCGGAGAAAGCTTCCAAAACTTAGACCCCTTGTCGAGCAGCCGGTCGCCCGAATAGGCTTGCCGGACCGCTATCACCACGTCCTCCTCGGGCGCAAAGACAGCCTTCACCGGACGGCCGATCTTCTTCTCCAGCTCCGCTACTCGCTCGGCGTCCCCTGCGTCCGGAGTGGCCAGCAGAACCTGACCTTCACCCGTAAAATCGAACGGCAGCGCCCGCCCACGCTCGGCGTCCTCCTCGGAGAGAAGCGCCAACGCTGAACTTTTGCACGAGAGCATAAGAACATCGACCCAGGGCGTGCCCTTCTGCTTGCTCAGCGCCGCCAAGACTGCCTCGCGCGTAATAAGTCCTGATTCGACCAACAGCTGGCCGACCCGCTTGTCCGATTGGTCCTGCCCCTTGAGGCACAAAGATAACTCCTCGCTGCCAACGATCCCGTATGCGACCAAGATATCCCCAAGTCGCATGTTGGTCATGTCCTCAAGCGGCGCCTCCTCTTCCTCGGCCTCCGCTTCGGCCTCCTTGCCGAGCTCTACGAACCTCTCATAGCAGGCATTTGAGCAAAACCATCTGCCGTCGCTAACGAAGCCACTGCTCGCCCAAAGAGACTCCAGAAAACCGGTGGGGCGATGATGATTGCACTCAGGATTCGCGCACTTCACCATCCTAAGACCCAATTACTCCTTGATCACTACCCCTCGAACGTTGACACACTTGGCCCCGTAAAGAACCGTGCCGGCGAGATTGACGCCTCGCATGTCAGCGTTGGTGAGGTTTGTATTGCGCATGTTGGCGCTGCTGAGGTTTGCCCGCACGAACTTGGCACCCGTGAGGTCCATATCCTGAAGGTCAGCGCCCGTCAGGTCTGCCCCGCTGAAATCAGCGTTCTTAGCGTTGCTCCGGTTCATGTAAGCGTTCTGAAGGTCTGCATCCTTGAAGATCGCGTCCTGAAGGTCCGCCGACCCCAGCTTGACATGCATCATTCGGGCCTTCGTTAGGTCTGCCCCGAGAAGGCTCGCCCCGGTCATAGGAACATTCTCGAGAACTGCCCCTGTCAAAACCGCCTGGGACAGATTGACCCTATCCAACCTCGCTTGGTTGAGGTTCGTTGCCCCCCTCAGGTCAAGGCCAGAGAGGTCAGCTTCGCTCAAGTTAGCGCCATCGAACTTGGCCTGAAGAATACGCAGGACGCCTGTCAGCACCGCTCCCGATAGGTCCGCACCCCAAAAATCAGCGTCCAGCACATTAGCGCCCGCCAAGACCGCCTCCTTCAGGTTGGCAAGCCGGAAAGCAACGCTCTTAAGGTCTGCGCCGGTGAAATCTACCCCTTTGAGGTTAGAACTTGTCAGGTTAGAACCAGTAAGTGTGGCCTCCGAGAATATCGCTTTCTCAAAATTGAGATGTGAAAGGTTCTCGCCGGATAGATCGAGCAGGGCCATGTTCTGGCCAGCAAGTCCGCGGCGTGTGACGATGAGTTTAAGCACCTTGGCTTTACTGAGTGACTTCAATGCGGACTCCTTCCTCGATTACAGTCTCCGTTTCCCAATTGAGCGTCCATAAAACAACACCGATAATGATGACATTCTGATCGCCCAGAGTCAAAGCCCTTTAATCACGTTTGTCGTGTGTCCGAGCGCCTCACGCTAAGCAATATGCCGATTATGACGAACGTTGCGGCGGCGTAAAGGAACAGAAACACCGCCTGCTCTATCTTCAAAGTCGAAACCAAGATACCCATAAGGCCCATGAGGCCGGCGACCAGATAGATGAAAAACACAGACTTGGATTGGCTCATCCCGAACGAGACGAGGCGGTGCGAGAAGTGATTCTTATCCCCAACGAATATCGGCCGATGGCCCCGCCAGCGTATCCAAACAACCGATGCCGTGTCAAAGATCGGCACAGCGAGCACCAGAACCGGCGTCATCACCGCGAGCCGCGGGACATCGGTAATCCTAGTATAGACGCCCAACACTGCTACCGACGCCAGTGTGAACCCCACAAACATGCTCCCAGCGTCGCCCATGAATATCCTCGACGGATGCAGGTTGTACCGAAGAAACCCAAGACAGCTCCCGCCAATAGCAAGCGAAAGAATCGACACCGTCAGCTCACGCTGCATCACTCCGATCACCGCAAATGATATTGCGGCGATCACGCTTACGCCGGCCGAAAGCCCGTCCATGTTGTCTAGCAGGTTGAAGGAGTTGGTTATGCCCACTACCCAGACAACCGTTACCACAAAAGCCAGCACGTCGTTCGCGTCC
Organism: bacterium; assembly: GCA_035527515.1. Lineage (NCBI taxonomy): Bacteria > bacterium. The sequence goes on along the minus strand of DATLAJ010000063.1, from coordinate 9,931 downwards.
AAAACGTAGATCGACAGCCTGATGTCCCCCCAAATGATAATCACCGCAGCCACCACGCTGACCGCAATCTGCATTAGCAGCTTCACCCGTGCCTTGATAGGCCTGATGTCGTCGATCAACCCAACGGTCATTATCACAAGACCGCCGGCCGCGATCGACAACACCTGCAACGAATGCCCCGGCTCAACGTAGCCAAATAGCCACAGAACAAACAGAACAATGTCGAAGGACAAAAGAATCGCAAGCCCACCCAAGAGCGGCTTCGACTCCTTGTGAACCTTTCTCGTGCCAGGGTGGTCCAGCACGCCAAACCGCAACGCCATCCACCTGCATACCGGCGTCAGAATCAGGGAGAGAAGTATCCCCAATACAAGGATGCCCGCCTGGAAAAGGATCAGCCCCTTTGGGCCGACTATACTGTCCATTGCCTAATGTCCATCAATGCAGTTGTGGAAGCGCTCCCGACCAAACGAGGGCGAAGTTTCTTTGTGAGACGCTATTCCCTGAAGAACTCTATTGTCCTCCTCAGCGCCTCCTCGAGGTCAACCTCCGGCTCGTAGCCCACCAAATCGTGAACCTTAACAAGCGCCGGCTTGCCGCGCTCGATGTCCTCAAACCCCCTCTCGTAAGCATGTTCATAAGGCACAAACTCTATCTTCGATTCGCTCTTGGTCAGCGAGATAATCAGCTTCGCAAGCTCGTGTATGCTGATCTCCTTATCGTTGCCAAGGTTGAACACATCCCCCACTGCCCTAGGCTCGTCGCAGAGCTTGAGCAGGCCGGACACTGTGTCGCCAACGTAGCAGAAGCATCGCGTCTGGGAGCCATCCCCATAGACGGTAACGTCATGGCCCAAGAGCGCTTGCTTGATGAAACGAGGTATCACCATCCCATATTGCCCAGTCTGACGGGGCCCGCACGTGTTGAAGAGCCGCACGATCACGACCGGAAGCTGCTTCTCCCGGTGATACGCAAGTGCCAGGAACTCGTCAACCGCCTTCGAGGCGGAATATGACCACCGTGAGATCGTTGTTGAACCGAGGACTCTGTCCGCACCCTCGCAGAGCGGGCTCTCCTGATTCTTGCCGTATATCTCCGAAGTCGAGGCCAGCAGCACCTTGCATTTGCGCCGATTGGCTGCCGCCAAAACGTTCTCCGTTCCCTTGATGTTGATCTGAATCGATCTCAGCGGGTTGTCGATTACATACTTGACGCCGACCGACGCTGCAAGATGAAACACTACATCGACCTTGCTCACAAGGTCCACCAGCAGCGCGGCGTCCATGATCGTGTCGATAACGAGCTTGAACCGCTTATTGCCGTCTAAGTGGCTCACATTCTCGATCGAGCCCGTGGAAAGGTTATCTATCGCAATAACATGGTCGCCTCGAGCAAGCAACGCATCGCAAAGGTGCGACCCTATGAATCCCGCGCCCCCGGTTACCAGTGCCTTCATTACTCCTGCTCTCCATCAGCCATTAGTGCAGCCCCGTGTCCCCAAACTCCGAATCAATCCCGACTCCGTAGATCGTCTGCGTCCATCTCGTATTATCAGCTCCCATCAACTGATAAAAATCGCGACCGCCAGCGTCCAGCAAAAGGCTGAAACTTGTCTTGCGAGCACCATCATAACGGCCCTCGCCCTGGTTCAAGTGCCCCTTCATTGCCCAATACATGTCGTTCCCCCCATTATCAACCAGCGCAGAGAAACTCCGCGGGCTCGAGGCGCCCTGGCTGAAATCTTGCGCCAGGTACACATCGTCTCCGGCGTTATCTACGAGTATCCCGACCGAATTGTCGTGCGCACAGCCCTGAGAGAGCGACCGACACACATACGTATCGTCCCCATCGTCGTCAACAAGAAGGCCAACAGCGAGGTGTATGCCGGATGCAATCGAGTACTGCCTCGACAGGTAAGTATCATTCCCGCTCCTGTTCATCAACATCCCTAGGCCGAACCAATACGCCCCCGCCGTGCCGAAGAAATCGCTTATGAACGTGTCGTCTCCTGCGCTGTCGATCAAGAGCCCAACTCCGCCCGAGGCGTGCGGGTCGCCGACGTAATTCAACCTGACGCCGAACCCGTAGCCCTGGGACATCGAAGTCGTCCGCGGCGGCTCATACTGATGCTCATATTCCCCTCCGGCGAAGTAAAGATCGTCACCGGCGGTGTCATTCAGAATGCCCGCGCCGCAGATGTAGCCAAACGCCTGTGCATGTTCGTCCGCAGAATACGAATCGCTCCCACTGCGGTCCAGCAACAGACCTACTCCCATGAAGCCCGCTCCCTGACAGCAAGTCTCACCGTAATACTGGTCGTCGCCGCTCCAATCACAGAGCACGCCAACGCCTCCCCAGCCCGCACCCTGCGAGTAGTGCCCGGCCTTGTAGTAGTCATTCCCCGAGAGGTCCAGGCAAAACCCTACACCGAGATTACCGGAGCCCTGGGCATTGTCATGCACCGTCCGATAAGTGTCATTGCCCGAAATGTCTATTGTAACCTGTGCGCAGATGCTATCGCGAAAGTCATTCGGCAGATATGAGTAGTAGTTGTCATCTCCGCCCAAGTCCACGATAAGCGTCGGGAGGCTCTCTGGCGTCGGCTCAAAGTCCGTGCGATACGTGGTCTCACCATATCCACCAAGTATCAAGGCGCCTATCGGCGTCTCGAACGAGAACACAACGTCTCCGCTAACCGAGGGCACCTTAGTCCGGTCTTTTGCCCCAGCAGCAATCGCCCAGCCAGACCCAGACCGCCCTGCGCCCAACAGCGAATCGATCACGCTCGCTACCAACGCAGCACCTTGCACGACCTTCGCCCGATCAACCTTGTTATAGACCGCAAACATCGAGAAGAGCGGCGACATATTGCTGATGAAGTTGGGGTCCATGGTGTTGTAGAAAATATCCTGCCTCTCGCCAACGGATAGCCCCTCAAAAGCCTCGTCCCGAAGACGCATCGCCTCGTCCATCGCAAGAAACAACAACCCCAGCGCCTCCTGTATGCTCCGCCCGATCATTCCGTCGATCAATGCGAGCTTCGCCTCCTGCTCCGACGTGAGCGCCTCGCCATGGCGTTGATAGACTGCGCGGATCGCCTCTTCCAGGGGCTTATCCCCAAACCTGTGCGAGAAGGATACCGGCTCCACAATAACGTCGGCCATCGACGAGGCCTTGAGTATTTTCGCCTGAAGCGTTGAGCAGTCAAACTCCAATTCGTCCGAAAGCTGCCTCAGCACCGAAGGCCCCTGAGCTGGCTCTTGAGTGAGCAAGTAATCAACCAGAGCAAGCCTGTAAGGGTCCTTCGCAACAGGCGCCGGGTCAATCGCCAGGGCCGCGTAGCTATAACCTGCCATCTTCATCGCCTCGTCAAGCAGCGTCCCGGGTCCCTCGGGGCCAGGTCCTTTTTTCGGCTGAAGAACAACCGGCAATAAAGAAGAATCCTGCTTCGTGGCTACATTCTTGTGAGTGCCGCCTTGAGGCGCAAGCACAAGCTCGCTGTAAAGCGCATTCCCGCCGGGGGTATCTATCACCGCGCGGCTATACCTGTCCTTGAGACAGTAGAACTTCCCATTCATGCATGGCACATAAAGCCGACCCGCACTGTCAAGCACAAGTGAGGCGTAAACACCGCTGCCGTTGCTGCCAAGCTGAGAACTCTCCATCTCGTATCTCATCGCAAGCCAGCTACACGTGCTGTTCAGACCGTAAACACACCGCCCAAGCGTCCCCACGTAGGTATTCGAATTGGCGTCCAAGAGCGGAGAGGACAGATAATACGTGGGCGTCGTAGCCCCGCTGAGGTAGCTCGAGGCTGCCGCCCCGGAGGGGCTCAGCCGGTAGAAAATATGTCCAATCGTCCCGAACCGCACATACCCATCCCCGTCAACCGAGCACGAGCCGAAAATAGCACCGTCAGCCTCAAACCGCCACGCCTCGCTTCCATCCGGATTGACCTTGAACATCGTCCCACCAAGTGTCCCGAAGTGTATCCCTCCGTCAGGGCCTACCGCAGGCGTCGTGAATATCTGAGAGCCTGCATCGAATCGCCACTTGAAGCCGCCATTCACGTCAAACGCATATAGCCTGCCATCGTAGGAACACACGTAAACGTCTCCCGCAACCGAGGCCGCTGGAGATGAACTCACCCAGCCCTCCGTCTGATAAGACCAAGCAAGCTCCCCGGTCGTGCCCAGGGCATAGACCTTGCCGTCGTCCGACCCGAATGCCACAGTATCCACTCCGCCAGGCGAGTAGCCCAAGGGCGAGGAATAGACCGCCCCCCCCGTCTCGTAAGACCACAGAAACTCTCCTGAATAAGTCAAGGCATACAGATTGCCGTCCAACGACCCGACGAACACCTTGCTGCCCAAAAGCAGCGGCGAAGAATAGACCTGGCCGCCCGTCTCGAAGGACCACAACAGCTCGCCGTTCATGTTCAAGGCGTGTATCTTCTTGTCGTTGGCCCCGAACACGATTAGGTCCGCCGCCTCGTCAATTGCTGGGGTCGAGCATATCCAGTCGCTAGTCGTTCCGACCTGATATGACCAGGCGATCTTCAGGTCGGTCGAGCCGGGCCCTGGCAACCCTGAGACGCCCGTCCTCTGAGGCCCGCCGCGGAACATCATGGAGCCGCCAAACGCGCTCGACCAAAACACCAAAACCAGCACCATGAAGATAGTTGGAACAGCAAAACGCTTTTCAAGATACATAATCAAGCTCCCTAAGATAGCGAGGTCCTAAACTTCTTCATTTAGCAGGGCGAGCCCGAAGCCACCGAAGTCCGCCCATTGAAACTGCAAAAGCAAACAAGCATTCAACCAGAATTCGCTATCGGCTGCAAGTCGTTTGGGAAGAGGAGTTTTCGTAATGGTGCCCGGGCCTGCTCAACTGACGGCGTTCTTCCGGCATCCCCGCAAGGGGATGAACGTGAGTAGCGGTAGGTGCAACCTACGGATCAGGGTCAGAGGAGGAAAGGAAAACAGCCCTGAAAGGACTGAACATAGCCCTGTGGACGGGCTGTTCGACCCATTCGGGCTCGCGAGCATACCGACGTGAACGGATTCCGTAGGTCCCACCTACGGCTACTATTGTGGCCCCCCTTCGGGGAACCGAAACGTCAGCATCACGTCAATCCTAATTCCACTTTTGTTCTTGACCAAAACCAAAACCCACAGCCAACAACACAACACTCCTTAATCAAAAAATACGAAAACTCCCGGAATCTCAAGGCGCCTGATAGTGGACGCGCTGAGGTATGCGCGAGGGCGGAATCGTCTTTTTGTGCCGCTATTGTGCCGCAGAGACGACAACAGGTGTGTAAGAACAAGGTTAAATGGGAAGAATAGGTCTTGAGGGGATCCAGGGGTAGAAATCGTCGGGATCGCCCCATAGAGAGCGCGCCTGGTGCGATTCGAACGCACGACCTACGGATTAGAAGTCCGTATGAGGGGCTTTGAATATCGGCTATATAAGGGATATGGGGGGGATAGGACGATTGTGTGTGCACTTAATGTGCACTTTCCGCGACGGACCTCATATTCTTGGCCTCTGCGACAGCTTCGTCTCTTGGCCGGATTTCTGGAAGCAAATCGACAGCTGCTCGGAGCCTCTCCTCGCTCGTAGAAAGATACATAAGCGTTGCGCTGAATTGCGAGTGCCCCAGAATCCTCTTGATTGTGATCAAGTCCACACCCTCAGAAGCTAAACTGGTCGCGAATGTCTTTCTCAAATCATGGAATTTGAAGTCTGCTATACCTGCGCGTCGCAACGCGGTGGCAAACGACCTCTTGACCGAGCCAATCGGGAACAGTCGGTCACCCTTTTGATCTATGGAGGATAGGACCTAGATGGCCTGGTGGCTGAGTGGGACACTTCTGTCCTTGTCGCCTTTGCCAGCTCTTACGGTCAGGATACGGCGCCGAAGGTCAATGTCGCGCCATTCCAAGTTGCGCAGCTCTCCGGCCCTCAAGCCCGTCAAGAGAGCAATCGAGACGAGCGGCAAGAGCAATGGCTGTTCGCTTTCGCTACACGCCTGCAAGAGCCGTCTTTGCTCGTCCTGAGTCAGGAAGCGCAGACGGCTTCGCTCCTTGAATGGCTTGATCTTCGCGGCTGGGTTGGCCTTGAGCGATCCCCATTCGATCATCTTATTATAGGCGTGCCGAAGCATTCCAACTTCGCGGTTCACGCTTGCTGGCTTGACCCCGGAATCGATCCGCTTGTGTCGATACGCCTCAAGATCCGTTACCGCTATGTCGGTTGCGCGCCAATTGCCGAACTCCTCGCACAGCCTCTTCGTAAGACCTTTGTCGCGCTCGTATGTCTTCGGTGCTTTCGCAGTGGAGGCCCAGCTGAGATACCTATGAAGCATCTGGTGCACGGTCATTTTCGTGATCTCTCGCTTGCCCAGGAACTCACCTTTGGCAACGGATGCTCGGCGCTCACTCAGGATGCTTCTGGCAAGTTTCTTTGACCTCACTTTGGTGCTCTCCCGGATGAGCTGACCATTGGGACCGGAATAGCTGATCCACCAGAAGGGGCTGTTTGCACGACGGTATAATCCCCTTTCGTCACCACTATCGGCTGGCATGGCGCTGCACCTTCTTCCGTATTCGACTTCGCCTTCGCAAGTTATGCGCGTCGTTTCGACACTTTCTAGAGCAGTACTTATCGTCGTTGTGACAGAGCCAGAACAAACGCTTGCAGCGAAGGCAGTTTCCCACGACTGGTTGATGGTTGTCCGGTTGCCTATCGAAGCGCAGAAAATGGAGCATGCAATCGGTTATGTCGACTTGTAGGCATTGGTCATTGGAACCTATATCTGCCAATGTAATGACTTCCGGAAGTTCGAAGTCATCTTCGGCTATATATGTCGGGACATATAGAATATCGGAATTATGCAACATATATGCTCTGCAGCGCGCAGCGAACTCTCTCGGATCATAGTCGAGAGAGCGTGGCATCGACGCTACGAAGAAGGATGCGGTGTCGGCGGTGAGGGTTTCTGGGAAGAATCCAGCCAATGCAGCGGCCAATTCGGAGCGACCATGAGGCCGAACTAGGACATCAGGTCCGGTTATTCCTAGAATGTCCTTTGTTGCCTGCTTAAGCGCTTCCCACTGCTGGGATCGCTCCTCCGTTAGTCTGATATCGGCGATGGTGGCGATTGAAGTATGCCAGTCCATATCTGGAATTGGGGGGCCTGGTGGTGGAAATGGTGAGGTTTGTTTAATCAACGGAATAAAACGCTGCTCGAAAAGTAACTTGTGCTGGCGCCAGCGATAGGATGGGGAGCGCCAGATGGGCAGCAGTTCTTTTGTAATTGGATCCCGGAAAAAGACATGTTCAGCCATGATCAGAACCAACGGCTTCTTTGACTGACTATGATTCTTGCGTAGGTTCTGCCGGATTCCCTTGAGGAGACGCTTTCTATCGTCGGGAGTCATGAGGTCAGGATTGTCCTGCAGCCGGAGCATATGGAGAAGAAGATCGGGAGGGCTGTAGTCGCGGTCTATTGCCTTCTTTGGTTTTGAAAAGAGCTTGTTGAAGTGTCTTCTGATGGCTTGCCAGAGATAGGTTGTCAGGAGAGGGGGATATTCCATGTGGTATTGGGGAACTTGGCGTTCGTCGCGCATTCTCTGGAGGACTTCAATAGGGTCGATGACTCCTCGTGAAACCGCCGATTATCTCGGATTAACGCTTAAGGGCTTGTATTCCCGCGTTGCTATGAGACAGCTACCGTTCAGCAGACTCGGCGGAAGTCTGAGGTTCCGGAGAAGTGAACTGGACGGGCTTCTGGAGGAAACCAAAGTCGAGCCGATCGTCTTAGGTCGATAAGGCACCAAAAGTGAAGGCCCCTTGGAGCCTGGCCGGGCTCCGGGGCCTTTAAGATAGGGATTATCACTTGAGCGACAATACCACAAGTATCTCGCCACAGTCAAGCGCGGCCGGGAACGAGCCGAGAAGGATCCCGGAGGCGCTTATTGGTCTGGTCACATGCCTGCCGCTGGCGGCGAATGCAAAGAGGCCACCGCTATTCAAAGGGTGGCAAAAGATGAGGCCCGAGACTCTAGAGCGTGTTACGGAATCCATTTTCTGCAAAAACAGCTGCGGAGTCGGCTGGAGACTGGATGGCCTAGTCGTCCTCGACGCTGACAGCAAGGAGAGCGTTGAGTGGATGGAGGGGGCAATCGCCTCAGGAGCACTACCTGAAACGGTCTCGGTGGACACTCATCGGGGACGGCACTACTTCTACCGACGAACAGAGCAAATCAAGAAAAAGGCCAAGATTGGGTTGCCGGGCAATATCCGAATCGATGTCTTGACCGGCCAGAAATGCTATGTAGTCGCCGTCGGTTCAGAAGCTGAGGGATACACTCGGGACTGGACACCAAATAGAAGCCCGGATGATATAGACGTAGCATGGCTCGATGATCAGGAAATCGAGGTGATTCAGAATTGGCTGTCGGAAACGGAACAGATAAAGCCGCAGCGTCGCACAAACCAGACGTTTGGCGAACATGCCTCTGAAACGGTAGCGGCGCCGGCGACGTCGCAGAAGCGTCCCGATTCCTCGCTCGAATTTGATTACGAAAAGGGGGTTGAGGAAGGCCGACTGGACGCGACCTGCTTTGCCCTTGTCCTGTTTTACTGGCGGCGTGGGAGAAGTCGGCAAGAAATCAAAGACACGCTACTTGGCTGGAACCTGCGCAACGTGCCTCCCTGGTCCAAGAGTGGAGACGGGTCAAGTCCTGAAGACTGGATTTGGGACAAGATCGATCGGATCTGCCACTTCAGGCCCGTCATGTCAAAGCCGTGGCCGAAAACTAAGAGGGCGCGGTGTGAGAAGAATGTGATGATGTGGGCGGCGGAAAGCCTTGAGATTGATCCTGACATTTGGGTCTTGCTGCCCGACGCAATCGACGATTTCATAGCATGGTGCAGTCGCGCGGGAATGGTAGTATGGAGTCGCAAGATGGCAGGAATGGCGATTAGGGCGGTCCTGCCGGTGAGCATAACGGAATACTCCTATCCGAGAAAAGGGGTCAAGCATCAGTACCGGTTACACGGAATTCGGCTCCGGAAGGCCAATAACCCTTCATATGGCCCAATAACCCGTGATAGATAGGCAGATCAAGCCCCGGCAAGGCGGCTACTGAGCCGCAATAACCCGTCATCCTCGCGCGCCTCAGGGTTATAAGGGTTTTTATGAATCTTGAGCTTATTTATGGGAGAGCAACCAAACTACCCACAAGGCCATGAGGAAGCTATACTTAACATCTGCATGTCTGGCCTAAGAATCTGCGGTCTTCAGAAGTATCAGCGGATTTGTGGAAGGATGTTGCGTGGGGCTTGTTCGGCGAGTGCCTAGACGATTTCATACGCATGAAGGCAGAACCCATATGGAGCATTGGGCATAGGGTTCGGGTGAGACATGGACATCCGATCATGACGGGGTCGCCGTGTCGGGGGATGATGTGGCCGGATTGCTGATAAGTTATATGGGTCAGCCTCGGACGGCACACTTTGTGCCTAGACCGAGGCTGCCACTATATTTTGCGGATGTCAAGGTATGTAGATGCCTTGCCGTGATATATACGCCATTGAGCGTGCAAGATGCACAAGATATGGGAATAAGGGTGGCGTGTCCAGGGGAGGCGCGGATGTGTGGCTGTGCGAGTTTGGGTTCTTTGCGATCCACGGCCGCGAAATAAGAAACATCGATTACAGAGATGACATGACCTGTATATGGAATCACCGGTCAAGGATTCGATGAACGCCTGAATTCAGAGCGTGAGGGCTGTGGGCTAACTGCAGAGCGAAGGTGGCCGTGCCGAAGTACACTGAGACCGGATTAAATGCGAAGAGGGGCCTCAGAATAGCCGACGAAGGCGCAGAATCCTGCACAAGTGACCGGACAGCCGGCGCTTAA
>DATLAJ010000062.1 GCA_035527515.1 bacterium | reverse complement strand
CAGACCCGTTGCCGGCGAGCTTGGTGTCGGACCTTTGTATTGACGCAGGAGGGACACTCTGGGTGGCGGGGGACTGGATAGACTATACACACTACGATCCCTATGCATCCTACCTTTGCCGCTGGGACGGAGCGGAGTATGAGACGTTCTGGCCTTGGCATCGGGACTTGCCTAAGAAGATCAACTCAATAGCATCCGCGTTGGAAGGCGAGGTTTGGTTCGGGACGGACGAGGGCGCCTATAGGTTTGACGGGCAACAATGGGATGGGTACCTGCCGGGCCGGCGAGTGAGCAAAGTCAAGATAGGCCCAGATGGTCAGGTGCTCGCGGTCTGCTATGTCTCTGATTACGCCCGGGTCGTTAGGCGCTTTGACGGAGATAGGTGGGTCATGGAGTATGAGCCTGACTGGTCGGGACAGGAGATAACCGATGTCGCTCTGGACAGCAAGGGCGTGCTTTGGGTATCCTGCGGTTGCAGCTACCTGGACCCGCCCTACGATTATGCGGGGATTCGTTCTTGGGACGGCGAGAACGAGGTGAAGTACGAGCTCGGATGCGAATACAGCGCGATCGCTGTTGATCACGACGATGTCGTCTGGGCGCCGGCGTTCAGAGATTTGAACAACAGCTGGATGGCCGTAATCGAAAACGGAGTGCTCAGAAAACTCGACTACGATGCCTTGGGGGGACACAACCCGGGAGATCCGGTTTTTGTGGACACTCAGAACCGCAAGTGGTGCCATGCCTACCCAGCTCTATTCGATGACGACTCTCAGCCCGGGCTTCTGTGTATCGACCAGGACGAGCAGGTTCAGTTCTGTTCGACCAGCGACGGACTCTGCTCTGGGGGGATCAACGACATAGATGAGGACACATACGGGAACATCTGGGTCTCGACTGAACGAGGCGTGAGCGTTCTGCTGGCTGACGGGTGCTTTTATCTGAAAGCTCAGGCCGAGCCCGACGCGCTAGAAGCACGCGCCTCGTTATCCTACCTGGGCCCGCCGACGAGCGTTGACGTTTACGCGGCTATTCAGGCGCCGAGCGGGCAGATATTCTACGTTGCGCCTCAAGACGCGGCGCCTCCGTTTCCGATATTCTACGCAGCGTTCGATGGGAGCACGGAGTTCCTTCAGACGGGGCCGAGCTACAGCGGGCCGGGGTCGATACCCAACACCCCGGACATGAAGGACCTGGCACCGCCTCCGCTACCCTTGCCGGACCCACCCGATGGCAACGGGCCCACGGGTCTCGCGCTCTTTGCCTACCCCGTGCCCTACTTCGCGAACGTCCCGTTGCCCGCATACGGCGCTATCGACGACCTCGTCCTCCTGAACACCACCCTCCCCGAGCAGGCCCCAGCCGGCGCATACACGTTCCACATCGGCCTCACCGGTCCCTTCTCAATCAAGAACGTCTATCGCACCGCCTCATGCACCTTCGAGGTGAAAGATGATTGATGGTAGTTCTGTCCACGAAGGGCCACGAAGGAGCACGAAGGGCGTGCAGGCCACCCTTGGCCCAAGCTATGGGAGCGGAGGCTCTCCGCTCGCGGAGGGGGCATGGGGGACGGGCGACGGCTGTCCCCCATCAAGCGCCTCATGCCCCTTCGCCGTAGCGGAATAATGACCGACGGCACAGCAAAACTACGTAATCGCCTCAACCAGAAGCTCGCCCAGCGTTTCGGCGTTCTCCAACGGATTCAAGAACTTGTCCTTCTCCATCTTCTCATTGCCCGCTACGCCAAGAAAAGGATACGACTTCATCGCGACTGGCCTCATTCTCAGTTCAAACGCGAACTCTTGAAGCCTGACGAGCACCGGCATAACCGTGGTCTCTGCTGAGACCGCAACAAGGCCGCAGGGCTTATCCTCAAGCGGATGCTCGTTGAAGCCCCGGAATTGGCCAAGATGAGCAACACAGCTGAGCCGTTCCATGAAGGCCACAAGCCGAGACGGCACGATAAAATAAAGCGCCGAGCTAAGCACGATCGCATCCGCCTGCTTCATCTTACCGAAAACCATCTGTAGATCGTCCTTGATCACACATTTGTAAGACTCTTTGGCGCAGACGTCATAGCAGGCGTGGCACGGCCCGATGTCGAGGTCCGACAGATAGACCACCTCCGTCTCCACGTCATCGCCCGCCTTCTTGGCCCCATCAAGAACAGCCTGCACGAGCCGACTTGTCTTTCCGTCCTTTCTCATGGACCCAACGAATCCGAGAATCCTCATCACAATCCCTCCTCAAACGATGCAATGTGATAATAGCTATAAGTTCTTGCTCAATACTGGGGTCAACGGGTTAAAAGGTCAATGGACCAATGCTTGACCCTGATACAGAGCCGGAGAGGGGCCCGGAAGGTCATCGATACTGTGAAACATCCCCGCGCGAAGGCGCAAGATCGGACCTCAACTGCCAGCGCTTCCTCACCGAGCAGGGCCACGCGCTCGATATCCCCAGGACTCGCGCGCCTGAGATGCGAATCTGATTCTTCGGGTCAACCCCGGAAAACCTGATCAAAGGGCCACAATCGCGATAGATACCTTTTGGAGTGCGGTGACCCGGCGCCGCTTTGAAGCGCCGCGGCCCGACGCGAGGCCGGCTCTGATCGACAACGTCGTGTTGTCCGCAGCACCGGCTCCAGAGTGGAAAGGGTAATCCATCAGAGAGCGGCACCAGGCCACCGCATAAGAAATCCGCCGCGCGGCGGACGCATTCCAAAAGGGGCTTTCTCCAGTCTGACGTCCATCAATCTGATTATCCGGGATGGCCCCTGGCCTTGACAATGGGGGTAGGTCTATTAAACTCCATAGAGTATTGTGACAACAGCAGCAGGTCATCCAAACAGGGAGAAGAAAAACAGTGACTTATTACATGAGCAAAATGGTTAGTGGGACATTCGATGAGGCGGTCGAGAAGGTCAAAGCATCGCTGATAGCGGAGGGTTTCGGCATAATTACCGAAATAGACGTCAAGGCCACCTTGAAAACGAAGCTCGACGTGGACTTTCGGCCTTACAAGATCCTCGGTGCGTGCAACCCGCAGTTTGCATACAGGGCGCTCACGGCAGAGGACAAGATAGGGACCATGCTCCCCTGCAACGTGGTCGTTCAGCAAGTTTCAGCGGGCGAGGTCGAGATTGCGGCCATTGATCCTGTCGCCTCGATGAAAGCAGTCGAGAACCCGCAGTTACAGGAAATTGCACACACAATAAGGGCGAAGCTGAAATCCGCAGTCGACTCTCTTTGACCGTCTTCCAGAGCGACGCGAGTGTGAAAGGGGAAAGTGCTCTGTCTGACGACCACGGAGAACATAAGGAACGCTCACTGCCCAAGCGTGACGAACGTAACCAGAGCACGGACCACTCCACTCACCACCACGAACGACATGCCGACCGAGGCGGCGGGCACGGCGGCGGAATGAAACAGGGGATGCGGAGCGGAAGAAAACAAGGTTTCAGAGCCGGTGTCGGGAGCGTGGCCTGGAACGTTATCGATACTGTGAAACATCCCGGCGCGAAGGAGCAAGACCTGGCCTCAGCCGCCATCGCTTCCTCACCGAGCAGGGCCACGCCTATTCCATTTGAATCCGGTTCACAACTGGGCGATTTTGAGCTTGTCCTTGTTGACGGGTCGCCTGCCGAACCGGAGACGGAAGTCGCGGATTATCTTTTCGATGACCATCGGATCATCCTTGATCGAATCGATGAGGTCTTCCTCGATATTATGGCTGAATGGGCAGCTGGCGATGCAGATACCGCAGTCCGTGCCGACTCGTTTCCAGACCTCCATGCAGTTGGTGTCCTCATAGGTCCAGCGGAGTTGGCCATCCTCGTCCACAGGCTGCCCCTCAGATATGGCGCCGCCGATGCAATTCCTCGCGCAGTTGCCGCACCGCATGCAGAACTTCTCCAGTCCGAAGTCGATCCGTCCATCGGGCAATAGCGGCATATCAGTCATCACGGCGCCGAGTCGCACCCGGCTTCCGTGTTTCTTGGTGATCAACATCCCATGCCTGCCGATCTGGCCCAGCCCGGCATCTCGGGCCAATCGCACTAGCGGAGCGTTGTAGGTTGCGACGGTATTCAGGAATGCCCGATAGCCGAGTGACTTCAGATGGATAGCAGCACCACAGCCAGCCAACGCGACATCGCGGTAGCCTCTGTCCGTGGCCAGTATCTCCTCCAAGTGCGGGGCACGGTTGATCATGTCCCTGTCCATCTCTACCGCGAGGACGATGGCGTATCGGAGGCTCTTGTCAACCGGCTCGCCGTATTTGCCTCCCATCGAATGCCCGTGGTGGGTGTAGAAGTGCTCGTCCTGCATCTCGACGATGCCGACGATGTCCGCGCCGAAATAGAGCGCAACTTCTTTGATCACAGGCGTGATCTCCTCCGGCGGGATGGCGATTCTGCGGGCGCTGATGGGCGCCTTCTCGATCATCTCCGTTGAGGCGAAGATCATCGCCACGTTGCCGTCAACTATGTGCTCGAGGGCCGCCTGCCTGTCGGGAAGGCCATCGAAACAGGCATCCGGCCGCATGCGGCTCAATATCCCCTTCATCGGCGCATTTCGGACCTCCCGGTCACGCGCCTCGAGCTCCGGCCGCCGCGCGTAGCACTCCCTGTATCGATCGCTTCCCTCAACGAGTGCCATCCTCGAGAAGGTCGTGTCTCGCTCGTCAATCAGTCTCATATCGTGCTCCGGAGTTTGGTTTTCGCATTATGCTCACCGATCAATCTACCTTCGTAAGGCGACGATGTCGAGGGGTTGCGCAAGGAATAGGGGGCGGGGCTGAACCTCAGCGCTTGCTGGCCGAGCAGGGCCATGTGCACTCCATCTATGACTGGCGCGAGATACTGGGGGGGTAGAATGAATGATCACCTGTCTTTCAGCGAATACTTCACGCGGAGGCTGGTGCTTGAGGCGTGGGATGGGATGGAGGAGTGAGGGCGTCAGGGGTCACGATTAGCAAACAGGACTACCTCAGTTGAAATCACTTGAATCAAACGTTTGCCTATACGACAGTATTAGATAGAGCTGTGCATAGCGTCTGTGGGAACAGGAACATGAACGTGTCAGATATGGTTTAGATTTCGACGGGCAACGGGAAAAAAGGGATCAAAGCGGATTTCAGAGAGCGCTGTCCCCCAAAGTCAGTGGTTTGGCGAGATTCTCATTGAAGACAAGTTGAACAAGGATCGATAACATGTCCATAAAGCTGTCAAACAAGCCTCTAGTTGAGGCGATTCTGGAGCTCAAATGGGAACTTGAAAAGATCGCGAAGGGCGTTCGTCGGGATCCAATGTACCCCTTTTACGTGGGCAAGTTCCACGATCTTCTCAAGGATGATTATTCGCATATAGACAGATTGGCTGCTGCCCAATTGCCCGATGAGATCACGCCCCATGAGGTCAAATACCGGTTTCGTAAGGCGAAGGGCGCATATCCATTGATTCAAGCCGGACCCGGAGTAGCCACGCTGAACTTCACGGACGAGTACCATTGGGATGCCTTCTTGGCCGCGGCAAAGGATTTCCTCCGGAATCTAGTTGAGGCCTATGGCCTTGGTGGAGAGGAGCCGAAGCCGAGATTCTCCAGCATTCTGTTGCGGTACATTAACGCGGTGCAGGTTGACCCAAGAGACACCGACATTATCGAATATATGTCTGCTAAGCTGCACACAAAGGTTGCTCTTCCGGATCAGGTGGCCGCTTCACCTCAAATCTCAGGCGACCCAGTTGGCTTCTACCTGAGCATGTCGTACCCATTGAACAGGCCGGAGGGTGTGGGAACCATCCGACTGGCCACCGGTCAAAGCTCGGGCAAACCGGCAGTGATTTGGGAGTTGAACATTCAATCTCAGAAGGAGCAGTCACCTCGTGAGGTTGACGAATGCGAGTTATGGCTTAAGAATGCTCATGAAGTGGCAGAAAGCTGGTTCTTCAACTTGATAAAGGGAGAACTAGAGAATCAATTTGGG
This sequence comes from bacterium, assembly GCA_035527515.1. NCBI lineage: Bacteria > bacterium. The sequence goes on along the minus strand of DATLAJ010000062.1, from coordinate 1,030 downwards.
GGCAGTGAAGATGCCTGAGCTGATCCGCGTATCGCAAGACTCGTTTGCCCGTTTGACCAAAGTTCCGCTTCTTGACATTGCCTCTGACGAGCAATCCCTCCGAGCTATGTTTGGATGGGGTGTATCCTTGCCGACGACGTGCCCTGATTCGTCAACAACAACGTTTGAGGGGAAGCAAATGTGTTTCTATGAAAGCGAAGCCAGCGGAAAATCGCTCGCTACCGGCGTTGAGAGGAGCGAATTCAGCCTTCGGAGTCCATTTAAGAGGATCACTCTTGCGGACGCCTTTGCCTCCGCACGTCGCCAGCTTGAGGAGGCGGAAGACGAGCGCAGAAAGGTTGCGGAAGCTCAATCGCGCTTCATTGGCGGACTTATGGACGTGTTGGAAGAGGATTGAGCGGTTGGTTTATGAAAGGCCCTCGCCTGGCGATCCTATCCGTCAGGGAGACATATTCCGCGATGTTCCCCGAGTCGATGTGTCGCTGGAGAAGCTTCACGCCTTTGATGAACAGGATAATCCCGTTGAGGGTCGATGGGTCGATCTAATTGACGGATGGGGATGCCGTCCAGTTCGCGCTGCCGTGTACATAAGGCCGGTTATCGGGATGGTTGTCACGCAAGATTGCGACGCTTTAAGAAGCCGTGACATATCGTTGTGCGAGATCAGACCCTTTCGAGAGATTTATCCTCGCATCGCGGACATGAAGGACACCCCGAAGAAATGGGTCGGCGTGATCACACAGCACGCTCGTGTCAACTACGAGTGGTTTTATCTCCCCGTCAATCATGAGATTGGTTTCACCGAGAGAATGGGAGCCGACTTCAGCACCATGCTCCGGATCGCTAGGAAGGATCTGGAAAGCATGAGGGCACAGCGTAGAATGGGTAGGCTCAATGAGGTTGCCGCCGCGCACTTCAGAGAGCGACTGTCTGGGTTTTTCAGGCGCTACCCATACAACGAATGGTATCCGCTCACCAAGGAAGAGCTCGAGGAGTACAGGCGAAGTAAGCCGGAACCCATTGAACCCTA
>DATLAJ010000061.1 GCA_035527515.1 bacterium | reverse complement strand
CAAGCGACGTCTCGTTAGCATCCTCGTCCTCGATGCCGACGAGGCGCCCTACGGGGTCGTATTCGTGAGAGTAGCTTTCTAGAAGAGTCTCGTCCGACTTGCGGGATGCGGCCGACGTGACCTGGCCCTTGAGATCGTATTGGTAGTCGGTGTAGGCCCCGTTAGGCAGGTCGATCTTGGTTCGCAAACTGCTGCTGGTCGCATAATCGAACGTCACCGTGCCGCCAGTCGGGTATGCTATCGAAGTCAGACGCAGAAGGTCGTCGTATCCGTAGTAGCAATACTCGCCCTCGTAGTCCCGCATCCAGCTCCGAAGCCCCACATCATTATATTCATACTCAATCGAGGCGCTGCTGGCGGCCGAGTTGGTCAGTTTGGTCAGCTGCCCGTTCAGGTTGTATTGAAACGTGATGTCATCTACACCGTCGCTTATCTTGGTCCTGTTGCCAACCTGATCACACTCGATGGTTACGTCTGAGTCGTTGGGGTAGTCGATGCCGATAAGTCGGTGGTCCGCGTCGTAAGTATAATTGGTTATCTGACTCTTCGCGTCCGTGCGCTTGGTGCAGTCGCCTTTGTCGCTGTACTCGAACTCGTACGAGTTGCCCAGAGCGTTAGTCTTTTTGACGGGCCTGTTCATCTTGTCATATTCAATCGTGGAGACGGTCACGCCATTCTCATCCGAATGTTCTCCTAAACGCTCATTCGTTACTGACCTCGAAGGGGGATGAGGCGGAGCGATAGAGGTTTGAGATTGATGAGGGGCCGGTGAGGCCGATGTGGAACGTGTATGCGCCGGCTGGGGCCTGCTCGGGGAGGGTGGCGTCTAGCAGGATGAGGTCGTCGATGGAGCCGTATGCGGGCAGCGGCGCGTTCGCGTAGTAGGGCACGGGATAGGCGAAGAGCGCCAGGCCGGTGGGGCCGTTGCCGTCGGGTGGGTCTGCGAGGGGCAATGCCGGCGCAGCGAGGGCCTTCATGTCCGGCGTGTTCGGTATCGAGCCCGGGCCATCGTAGTTCGGCCCCGGCTGCAAGAACTCAGTGCTGCCATCGAACGCCTCATAGAATATCGGAAACGGCGGCTCCGCCTCCTGAGGCGCCACGTAGAACACTTGCCCGCTCGGCGCCTGAATTGCAGCGTAAACGTCAACGCCCGTCGGCGGGCCGAGATAGGAGAGCGAAACTGATGCGCTCAGATTTGGCGGAATGCTCTCGTCAACCAGAACGCCCGCGCCTAGATCGAAAGATGACTCCTCCAGCAGAACGCTTATGCCTCGTTCAGTCGAGACCCACATATTGCCATATCGGTCCTCGTCGATATCGTTGATCTCCCCAGAGCACAGTCCGTCGCTGGTCGAATAGAAGCGAACCTGCTCGTCCTGGTCGATACACAGGAGCCCGGGCTGGTAGTGGTATGAATCCCCTTTGTCTTGCGTGCCCTTGCACCACTTGCGGTTCCGACTATCGACGAAGAGGGGAGCAGCTGCGCTGCATGCGGCGAGGTCAGCCCGGTACCATCGTCTTGTTACCCTCCCGTTCGCGATTTCAGTGATGTAGCCACACGTGGCCCAGACAACATCGTCGTCATCGACAGCGATCGCGCTGTATTCGCATCCGAGCTCGTACTTCACCTCGTTCTCGCCGTCCCAAGAACGAATCCCCGCATAATCGTAGGGCGGGTCCAGGTAGCTGCAACCGCAGGATACCCAAAGCACGCCTTTGCTGTCCAGAGCGACATCGGTTATCTCCTGTCCCGACCAGTCAGGCTCATACTCGGTCCTCCACCTAGCTCCGTCAAAGCGCTTGACGACCCGGGCGTAATCAGAGACATAGCAGATGGCAAACACTTGCCCGTCTGGGCCTATCTTAACCTTGCTTACCCGCTCGCCCGGCAGGTACTCATCCCAGTCTCGCCCGTCGAAGCTATACGCGCCCTCGTCCGTCCCGAACCAAACCTCGCCGTCCGGCGCGCATGTCATCGAGTTGATCCTGCTAGGCAAGTCGCGATGCCAAGGCCAGAACGTCACATACTCCGCTCCGTCCCAGCGGCAAAGGTAGGATGCATAGGGATCGTAGTGTGTATAGTCTATCCAGTCCCCCGCCACCCAGAGTGTCCCTCCTGCGTCAATACAAAGGTCCGACACCAAGCTCGCCGGCAACGGGTCTG
>DATLAJ010000060.1 GCA_035527515.1 bacterium | reverse complement strand
AGTCGCTTGCCTCGAGCCTTTGATGCCTCAGCCAGCTCCTCGAAACGTCTCTGCGGGTCAATAAGAGGTATCGAGAGACGGCGGCAGACCGCGGTAAGGTCCTTGCGCAGCCTATTGGGATCGCAAAGCTCCTGTGGAATGTGCCAACGACTGATGAGCGACTGAAACTCCTCCCTGTAAACCGTCGCTTTGAAAGGGATGCGGAATACGACGAGCTGGCCACCGGTCGAAGCGACATCTCGCTTGAGGCGCCCAAGCAGCGCCTCGGTAACCTCCCATGCACGCTGCGTGTCTGCGGAAGGCGAGCTTTGAAACACGATGAACTCCCGGTAGGACGGCGGCATCTTAGGTGGACTCGCGGAGCCCAACCAAGTCCGCGACATCTGCCCAAATATGTCGGCAAGAGAAGAATAGATGCGAGAATTGGAGCTCATCCACTGAGCTATTGACTGGGCACCGGCCACCCTCTTTGTCGCCTTTGGCACGGGCACGTTGGTCAGCTGGAGTTTCCCACCTTGGAGCTCGAAAACTGGCTTCTGAACGTCCCAATACGTCGCCATAGTGTTCACAACCACGTCGTTGTAGTAGAAGAGCAAGATCACGAGGTCGGGCCGATACTTCTTTCCCTCTGTCTCGAAGAAGAGCAGCTCCTGGTCCGTGCTGTATCCGCCAGTGCCGCCATTTATCACCTCATAATGCGTGCCATCGTTGGGGGCATTTAAGAGATTCTCGAGCTTCCCAGTGAACAGGTCGCGAAGCTCGACCGCATAGCCCTCGCAGTAGGAATCGCCGAGGCATAGCACCCTGAAAACACCAGAACTGGGCTTCTCGTAGGAATACTCCCGACCCCTGAGCCCCTTGGAGTTGATCTTCTTGTGAACCGCATATTCCGGCTGTATGAGAACGCCCTCCTCATTGGGAATCTTGCGCCAGCCAAGCAAGTCATCTGGCTCGTAGAAAAGGGTCGATACTGGTAAGCTCCTGTCCGGGTTGGTCAAGTGCAGCACGAGTTCCGCTATGAGCAGCGCGAAGACCAGCGAAGCGCAGACAAGACACAGGTTTGCGGTGAACCTCTTGACCGACGCGCTGCGACTCACACAGCCACTCCATGAGGATTCGGATACCCAGAGTTCAAGTAGTCAACGGCCCGGCGCGGTGCTCTTGTGTTCGTCCTCAAGCCGCTCCTGTCCATCTGTCTGTTGCTGGTGTCGAGACCCGACACCGCAAAACCCAGACAGTCACGTCTTGACGCCGAAATAGGGCAAGATAACAATCTGAAGCACCAAATAAACAACAATAGCAACTATCAGCCACAACATATTCCTGTTTCCTTTACTCTTCATCCTTTATCATGCCTCTTCAAGACTCTTACTCCGCAGATTCCAATTGCATAGCGAATGTACAATAGCTATTATGCCCAATCCGTTCCAACGAATCTGAAGTGAGTCCGCGATCGCAATGAGAATACTTGGCATATCGGCGTATTTTCGTAATAATAGCTCGACTTTATCCTCACGAGCGCGTTGGCGGACAGGGGTCTAACTGCTTGGCATAATGTGCTGGTTATGACTCATTTGAGGACCAAATCGCAAGGAGAGAATATCTGTGGCGTCCGACAATACAACTGATAAGAGCTGCTTCCAGAAGCACCCGGCAATGACTATCGCTCTATTCACCCTGCTCGCGAGCTTGGTTCTGATTTTCTGTGTCGAATTGGTCCTAGCAATCATCAATGTTGAGAGTCCTCCAAAAAAGACTTCCCCGGGTGTGAAAAGGTGCATCAGACTCAAAGACCTTGGGGCAAATACTTTTAGGCATACAGTCCCGAGCGATGAGTATATGACTAAGTGCGATACTCTCGTACAAAAGCAATACATTCTGAGAACGGACGATGATGGGTTTATTATGCCCTCAAAAAGGCATGACCATCCAGATCTCACACTGGTCTTCTTGGGTGGGTCTACGACGGAGTGCGTATATGTGAATGAGGAAATGAGGTTTCCTTATTTGGCAGGACATGTTCTGGAGGAGAAAACCGGCAAGAAAGTCAATTCATATAATGGCGGGGTAAGCGGCAATAATTCGATGCATTCAATCAATGCCCTGATCAATAAGGTCGTCCCGCTTAAGCCCCAGATAGTTGTAATAGAGCATAATATAAACGACCTGGGCATTCTACTGTATGAAGGCACGTATTGGAATGACAATCCTTCCAAATCTCTAGTGCAAGTACAGATACCGAATAAGCCGGAGGCTTCACCGATCATATGTTTCAAAACGCTTGTGCGAACGGCTATTCCCAATATCTACGAAAGAATGTGGCGCATCAAGAACAAGCTAAGGCGGCGCGCTCGAGTCGATGAATTTGCACACATAAGAGGCAAGAAACTTTCCATGAACAAAGGTAAGCTGATCTCGGAGTTCGAGATGAGCCTGAATATGTTTATTTCAGTCTGCAGAGCAAGAGGGATCACACCCGTTCTGATGACTCAGGCGAATAGGTATAGGGACAATCCGGATGAGATTGTCCTTAGGAAATTGGACCCACTCTTCAGCCTGGGGATAGGCTATTCCAATTACAAAGACGTATATGATGCGTTTAATGATACCGTAAGAAAAGTGGGTCGCGTGAACGATGTCCTAGTCATTGACCTAGCGACGCAAGTGCCTCAAGAGAGCAAGTGGATGTATGACACGATTCACCTTAACAATGCCGGATCCAAGCTCGTCGCGTCCATCATAAGCAAGAAGTTGATGAGCCTTGCTTGGATCCGTGAAAAGGCAGGTCCACTCCCACAGACGGGACAAACACCATGAAAATACTTGGCATATCAGCATTCTATCACGATAGCGCCGCAGCGCTCGTAGTTGATGGCGAGGTGGTTGCAGCCGCGCAGGAGGAGCGCTTCACGCGGAAGAAGCACGACTTTAGCTTCCCCAAGAACGCGGTGAAATACTGTCTTGAGCACGTGGGCATATCTGCCCAAGACCTGAACTATGTCGGGTTCTACGACAAGCCGTTCCTGAAGTTCGAGCGGCTCCTGGAGACCTATCTGTCCTACGCTCCTTGCGGCATTCGCTCATTTCTGAAAGCGATGCCGTTGTGGCTGTCGAGCAAGCTCTGGATAAAAGACGTCATAAAAAAGGAGCTTGACTACGATGGCGAGGTCCTGTTCACAGAGCATCACGAATCGCATGCGGCCAGCGCCTTTCTCCCATCGCCCTTCAACGAGGCCGCGATCATAACGATGGACGGTGTTGGCGAGTGGGCCACCTCGAGTTACGGCGTCGGCGAGGGCAATCAGATCAAGATCATGGCGGAGCTGCACTTCCCGCACTCGCTCGGCCTCCTGTATTCTGCCTTCACCTATTACACCGGCTTTAGGGTCAACTCGGGCGAGTATAAGGTCATGGGGCTGGCGCCATACGGCGAGCCAGAGTTCGTTGACTTGATTCACGAGCTGCTAATCAAGGTCCAGGACGACGGCTCATTCATCTTGAACATGGACTACTTCAACTACTGCGCCGGCCTGACGATGACAAACAAGCGCTTCCACAAAGCCTTTGGCGGCCCGCCAAGGAAGCCCGAAGCGCCCATCCGGCAGCGCGACATGGACCTCGCCCGGTCCGTTCAGGAGGTTACGGAGGAGGTCATGCTCAAGATGGCCAAACACGTCCACAAAGTAACGGGCATGAAGAACCTCTGCCTCGCCGGCGGCGTGGCGTTGAATTGCGTTGGCAACGGGCGGATATTGCATGAAGGCCCCTTCGAGAACATTTGGATACAGCCGGCGGCGGGCGATGCGGGAGGCGCCCTGGGCGTTGCTCTCTTTATATGGCATCAATGCCTCGGCAATCCGAGAGAGGCGGACGGCGTTACCGATGCTCAGAAAGCCTCGCTGCTTGGGCCGGACTTTTCGGACGATGAGATCGAGGCGTTCCTCAAAGAGCAGGGCGCCAAGTTCAGCAGGCTTGCGCCGAACGAGCTGCCGAAGGCCATCGCGAGACTCGTTGCGAGCGAAAAGGTCGTCGGCCTGTGTCAGGGCCGGATGGAGTTTGGCCCGCGGGCTCTCGGGGCAAGAAGCATCATAGGCGATGCGAGGTCCGAAGAGATGCAGAGCATTATGAACAGGAAGATCAAGTTCCGAGAGTCGTTCAGGCCGTTTGCCCCGAGCGTCCTACGGGAAGACGCCTCGGACTACTTCGAGATCGGTTGCGAGAGTCCTTACATGTTGCTGGTGGCGCCCGTCAAGAAGGAGCGGCGAATCGAACACCAAACCGCGAAGAGCCTGTTTGGCCTGGACAAGCTCAGACTTAGACGATCAGACGTCCCGGCCGTTACCCACGTCGATTACTCGGCAAGGATTCAAACCGTAGATAAGAAGGACAACCCGCTGTATTACAGCATTATCTCCGAGTTCAAGAATCTGACCGGCTGTCCCGTGATAATAAACACCTCGTTCAACGTGCGAGGTGAGCCGATTGTGTGCACTCCCAAGGAGGCATACCGGTGCTTCATGCGCACCAGAATGGACTACCTTGCCATGGGTTCTTTCCTTTTAGACAAGGACGAGCAGGCTCCCTGGGAAGAGAAGATTGACTGGCAAAAGGAGTTTCCACCGGACTAATGAGAAAGAGACTATCCGTAGGCGAGACAAAGCAGATGAGGCTCGTCGCAGGGGTCTTGCTTGCGCTGGTTGCGTTGTTGACTGTTATCAGATACTGGTTGCGTGGCTACCCGACCGGAACTCCCATAGGGCTCATACTGGTCGCGGCAACGGCCGTTGTGTTTCTGTTGTCGCTTGTGTGGCCTGGACCGTTGGCGCCAGCTTTCAGATGCTGGATGGTGGTGGCTCGGGCAATCGGGTGGTTCAATGCACGGCTACTGCTTAGCCTTGTCTTCTACTGTATGTTCACGCCAATTGGGCTCGTAATGAGATTGATGAGGCGAGACCCATTGCAGAGACAGTTCAATCCTGACAAGATAAGCTTCTGGGTACTCAAGGAAAAATCCAAAGACGGCCTTGAGCGTTACACGAGGCAGTTTTAATGGGGCTATCGTAGGAACCTAAGACATGGGGAAGATAGGTATAGCGAAGGAGCTCTGGCAGTTCCTCAAGGTCAGAAAAAAGTTCTGGCTGTTGCCGATCGTTTTTGTGCTGCTGCTTATGGGAGTGGTCATTATCTTCGGTGAGAGCTCTGCGCTGGCACCGTTCATCTACACTTTGTTCTAGAGATTATCCTGAAAGTAGGTTCGGGCCGTTTGAGGCGGAGCTGTTTTGCCCCTTGCGGAGCGGCGGGGAAGTGGTCTGACTGACCTACGACCTGGGGTAATAGATTGACTCTCTTCAGCAGGGCTCTTTGCTCCAAATAAGGAGATGCTATCATGCAAAACAGGGCTAAATCATCAATCGGATGGCTTGTTATCGCTGCGGTCTTTTTTCTGCTTATCAGGCTTGTTGTGCGGCCTGGCGTAACCGTCATCTTCGGAAAAACTCTCTCGCCCCTCCCGTATCAGTTGATTTGGGCTGTCCTGGCGACGCTGGGCATTTGGCTATGCACCGTCCTTTACAGAAACGTCTCTCGCATCAAGGAGCTTTCCTCGTCACTGGACAGCTTCAGGGACTCCCTCATGCGGCAGGAGCAGGAGACTCAGGCCGCACTGCATAAGCTAAAAGAAGCACTGGCGCACCTGAGTTTCGACCAGCTCAAGCGAGAGGGTAAGTTCAGGTTCACCAAAGACACGCCGCTCACCGAGGCGCTCGCAGTCCATCCTGACGTGGCAAAGCTCCTGTTCGAGCACGGCCTTGCCTGCGTTTCCTGCCCATCGGCGGCAACGGAGACAATAGGGCAGGCCGTCGAGGTTCACGGCATGGACGTTGAGCCGATTCTCGAGGAACTGAACAAGCTTCTCAAGAACTGAGGTCAGATTCGGAAGAGCCATCTGCCCAGACCGACCGTGACAGCCGATGAACTCGAGACAGCCTCTACATCAAGCACTGCTCAATAGAACGCGTGATAACTGCCCATGAAAAGGCGACTTTCACCGCCTCGATATTGCCGGCGAAATCTACGCTCGCCCGCTCCCGGCTGAAGCGCAAAACTGCGTCCGCTATGGCGTCTGGCTCCTCGCTTGGAACGACATAACCCGTCCTCCCATCGTGAACAACCTCGGGCAGTCCACCAACGTCGGTTGTGATGACAGGTTTACAAAATGCGTAGGCTATCTGGACCACGCCACTCTGAGTTGCCTCACGATATGGCAAGATGACAATATCGGCCGCCGTGAAATAAAGTGCCACTTCATTGTCCGGAACGTATCTATCGATGATTCTTATGTTTTGCTGGAGCGAGGCGCGCTCAATCATCCTCTCGTATTCAACGCGTTTCTCCCAGAACTCTCCGACTATCAAGAGCTCCGCGTCCACGCATTTACACACCTTTGGCATCGCCTCGATGAGCAGATCAAGCCCCTTGTAGCGCCTCACAAACCCGAAGAAGAGTAGGACAAGTTTATCCTTAGAAATCCGTAGGTTATCTCTGGCCTCCTCACACGTCATTTCATGTTCCCCGGCGCTTGCGAAGAAGTCGTATGTCGGATGAAAGTGCTTCATAACGCGGACGGTCGGGACCGCAGACCGGACGAGGGCCATCTCCCGGTCGGAGTGGACGATGGCGAAGTCTCCCCTTTTGAGAAGCATCTTGACCAGTAGGAGATGAACCCTGCTGACATCGTGCGGGATCACGTTGTGGCAAATGAACAGGACCTTGGCGCTCGAGTGGCGCCTCACGCTAGAGACGATTGCGAGAAAGGGCGGAACGAGGAATGTAACCCAAAGCGGGACGATGAGCATGTCGGGCTTCATGGCCGCGATCTTCTTGGCCGCCGCTATCCAGGTCAATGGGTTCATAGTGTCGAGGGAGAAATCGACGTTTGGCGGGGGCTTAAGCGCTCCGTTCTCGACGACCTGTGACTTTCCGGGAAAGAGCAAGCTGGGGTAGAGCCGCGAGAAGGAGATGACGTTCACCTCGCCCTTGTTTTTGAGCTCTTCAGCAAGCAGTGTTGTGTAGTGGGCTATTCCGCCCCTAAGCGGAGCGACCGGCCCCATAATGCAATACGAGTTCATTGTCGTCCAGATACATAGCTTGCCCCAAAATCAGCGCCCCATCGGCTCGTCGTCTTCTGCCTCGCGGACGCTAGCCGCTGGCACAGCTGAGGTCCTCAGGGAACGGGGCTATAAGGCCAACTGTCATCTACTCATCGCAAAAGAGGAAGCGGCGGGCAGCCACGTCTTATGTTCACACCTACGGTTTGACATACATCTCATCAATGATACCAACAATGACAACGTTCACAGGAGACCCCGGAACGCCCATCGCCATCGAGGCGGACCCTCCCTCCCTGAGCACCAAAACCCGATCGCCCACGCCAGCACCAACGGTGTCCACAGCCACCATCTCGTCCTGGGTTGTTTTGCCATCACGCCCCAAGCTTCTGACGATCAGAAGCTTCCGCCCTACGAGCTTCTGGTGCTTACGTGTCGCGACCACCGTTCCGATTACTTCAGCGGCAAACATTTCTATCTGCTCAGTTGGCTATTGGCTGTCATAACGAACCTATCATCTTGTGAATCTGCGGCATCACGCGAACGTCCCTCAGTTGCCTCGCACACACGTCGAACAGCTCCAAGATGTGCCGATAGGAGACCGTCAGTGCACCGGTGCTGTCCGTGACTGGCTGCAAAAAAAACGGCGCCTCGTGGAATGTCCCCGCTACCATCTCGGCGGCTCGCTGGACTTCCCTGGGCTCGGTGGTGTCGTCTATCGCGATCTTGATGAACACTTGCTTGTGTCGTGCCGCTTGCAGAAAAGCCTCGTGGCGGTCCCAGAGGTCGTTGCGGCCAGATGTGCTTGGCAGCTTAATGTCTATGGAGATGACGTCCAGAAGATTGAGCAGTCGGCCGAGGCTCTCGTGTTCGACGCCGTTAGTCTCCAGTAGAATCGGGACTTCAAACGGCTCAATCGCCTTCAATAATTCCCCCAAAAAACCTGGCTGCTCAAGTGGCTCGCCGCCGGTCACGCATACGGCGGAGATCGAGGATGAGCTCTTGATGAGCGAACCAAGCTCCTTGACTACCGTCGCCACCGATATTGGGTTCTCAAGTTCCTTGATGACGGTGCCTGTACCCCGAAGCACGCGAAATAGGCCATCTTGCTTCTGCGCGTATCGCGTGTCACAGTATTTGCAGCCGAGGCTACAGCCGGCGAGCCTTATGAACGCGTGATGATAACCCGCAAACAGACCCTCGCCCTGAATGCCCTCGAACAGCTCGGCCAAATAGCCCACAGCGGACTCGCCCGCCGTCGTTCGAGACATCATTCAGCGTTGCTCCCATACTCGCCGACTCCGCGCACGAGCGCACGGGCCTCCTGAATGCTATTATCCTCCGCCACATAGCGCCTCATAACGTTGGCTACGAGAGTCTCGAGGGTTTTCCTAGGTAGAAGCTCCGACACCCCAATCGCTTCAACAGGTGCGCCGCGAGCATCGATGTTGACGCCGAGATGAATGAGGCACGAGACAGGGCTTGCCGTGGCGACGCTTACAGTCAGCTTTCTGCCGCTCACAAAAAGGTCATCCCCTTCTCTTTCTACGAATCTCTCGCTCTTCTTCTCGCGGAGCCTCGTGTTCACCTCCTGCTGGAGGATCGATACAAGTAGTCGCTGTCTCAAGATTGCCCTGTCCAGGTCGGCATCGAAGTGCTCAACTATAAAGTGCAGCATCTGCCTGCTTACTATCTTGAAACCAGCAACAAGGTCCGCGACGTCAACCATGCACTCCGACTTCACGTTACACGAACCCACAAATGCAACAACGGAATCGCCCACTAGTGAGGCGGTTCTGAACGCGAAGTGGGAAGCCAGCTGGCTTCCGTCGTAGTCAATTCTCTTCGGGATAAACGCCCATCTCATTTGAGAAACCTCCGATTCATTTTTCCCTTGAGCTCACCGGTGAGCCCGTCCGATGCGCAAAGCTCCGAAATGGCCTTCTTGAGGCGCAGGCAAGACATGCACTCGCCGCACATCGTCTCATTGCCCTCGTAGCAGGAGTAGATAAGTTCCACCGGCGCTTCGAGTGCGATTCCCATCTTGAGTATCTCCGCCTTGCGGAGCCCAATCAGCGGGCACATGAGCCGAACAGACGAAAGCGTCGAGAGCTCAAGAGCGCTGTTCATCCTCGCCACGAACTCATCACTGTTGTCAGGAAACTGCTCGGCCTCTTCAACGTTGAAGCCAGCAACCACAACCTCGCAGCCCAGGGCCTCGGCGAACGCAGCGGCAATAGAGACTAACACCATATTGCGATTTGGCACCCACACGCTCAGCAGACCGTCGGTCGCTTCCGAGGGCCGCTCCGAGGAATCTGCGGTCGTGTGTATGTTGATGGCCTCATAGCTGCGGCAAAGCTGGGCGAAAAAGGGTAGTCTGATGTGCGACACCTCAACCTTGCAGCGACTCGCAATGGCAGTGACAGAGGTGGCCTCCATTCTGGACGCTTTGTGCCCGTATCCAACGAAAATAGCCCTCGTGACGTTGTATTCGCGGACCGCCCACGCCAGCGAAACCGTCGAATCCAAACCGCCAGAGAGCAGAACGATCGCCTTTTGGCGCGGTGACATGTATCTCATACCTCCCAAATGGAGAATATATAGCCCCGAAGCCTACTCAACAACCCGCGAGGCAGATTAAGAAAAGAAGGAATATCTCCTTCTGCCCGCCGGTATGAATAGCGGGCTACTCGCGGTTACAACCGCCTGAGTCGGACCAGCGTATCTTCGCTATCGCTACTCCCAAGTCGCGACCGTCATCGCTGATACCCAACTTTCTGGGGTTGAAGGCCCGATCGACGCAGATTCTGAGTGCGACCTTGTCACCGGGGCGCGTGTTCAGGTCAACCGACACTTCCCGCCAGCGGTCACGTGTTAGTTGAATCGACCTTTTCGCACTTGCATTTGTGTAAATAGTAGCAACAACAGGCCTCTGGTCAGCGTCTGGGTGTGCGCAGAAAAGGGCAAAATGCAGGACATCGCCCTTGGCGGTAATGGTCATCTTGGCCTCTTTCTGCATCCACCAGAAGCGGAACTTGCCATCCCACACCTCCTTCTTGTAGATGCCGTAATCAAACTGCCAGCCCAGCATCTGCCTCCTCTGCTCGACCGAAAGGGGGCCAACAGATTCGATGAGGAAGATAGCCGATACTGCGGCTATCGCTGCGGCAAGAAGCCATGGCATCACCTTTGCCCGGCCGTTTATGCGACCACGAAGGTCTCCGTGCTGACTCAGAAAATGGCCCGACACAAGCACTATTGCAATCGAGACCGCCAGCAAGTAGTTGAACTCAAAGAAGAGAACGTGCGCCCCGAAAAGGAGCGAGACGAATGAGGCCAGGACGCCGAGCGCTACGGACCCGGCGAGCTTTTGCTCGTCCTGGAGCGTTGCGGCAGAGTTTGCGCAGAGCAGGCGATAGCCCGACCTTACCACCTCCGAGGCGAACAGCAGGACCAGGAAGAGGCCCAGAATGCCCAGCTCTGATGCGATCTGGAGCGGCAGACTGCCGGCCGTGTCAATAACGAACAGTTTTCCGACGTTGAGGAAGTAGTAGTTGGGCAGCTCCAAGATGTACGCTCCGAGGCCAACACCTGTCCAGGGGAAATCTTGGCACATCCGAAGCGCCTCAGGCCACTGGTGCACCCTGTGCTGCAAGAGAAGCGCGAGGGAATCCGTGGTCGGCTCGCTAATCATCATCAGCGCATCACCAGCAACAGGAAGCCGCCCCAAATGCGATATGTCCAACAAAAACAGCATGACGAGCATGATGGCAGCTAGGACGGCGAATCCCCGCAACGAACGTTTGGCCAAAGGCCTTGTGCCTTGACTCCTTCTAGCGAGGCGCCCGAGCCAGACAGCAAGAGCGATGAAGAACAACATAATACCTAGCACGCCCGCCCGGGACCTTGCCAGAACAGTAACCGCGATCGACAGAAGCGAACATACAACGAGAAACCGCTGTGCGCGGGCCTCAGAGGTCAGGATGAGTCCGATGCAATATGGAAGGATGAGCGCCGAGCAGACGCCCAGCGCGTTAGAATCGGTATAGGTACCGGTGATGAACCCGATAACTAGCAGCTTATGCGAGAGCAACTGCCAGAGCGCGAACAGGTTTGCCGCCGACCCGGCGATCACGAGGGCCCAGGCGATCTTCTTGCCAATTCGCAGCCGTTGTGCGGGAGCAAGACCACTGAACTGACGCCAGCCAATAAGCAGCAGGGCGATTCCTGTGATATAAGTTAGCCCAACCGTTACAGTGTTGTTGACCGCCTCAGTTGTGAGCGTCCCGATTGAGTTCACGATCCAGTCGTGAAATGTCCCTGCGGAAAATGGGAAGAAGTCCATTAGCCTGAGGACAGTAATCGTGCCCGAGGCGGCGATTAGCGCCGCGAATCCCAGCAGGATAATCGTGAAAGGGAGACGTCTGCTAGTCGGCTCACGTTTCGAGACGACAGCTCTCAACATGCTGCCGCACGAAAGCCCCAGGAAAGCGAAGAGGAGAACGGAGATCGAGGGCGAACCGCAGACGCGAGGCACAATCCCCGCAAGGGGTATGATGAAAACGAGAAAAACAAGTGCTTTAAGAACGTCAAAAAACGCGACGGCGGCAGTAATCGCAAAGAGGGCAGCGACAGCCAACTGGACGGCCACCGGGCCGGGCGTCATCGCCCAGAACACATATCCTAACGCAAGGACACTGACGGCCAGAACGAAGTATCTTATGCCGCTATTGGCAAACACGGTGGTTATCGACCAGCTAGAAACAATGCCGAGCCGGCTCTGGCGTTTTGGTCATTCAAAGCCCGACGCGAGGAATTTCTGGCTGAATTGCGGAGCTCACAGGCGCCCGTTTATTCAATGCCTTTGAGAACGTCATCAAACACCTGGAAGGCCCCCTTGCTCCACAGAACGAACCGAACCTCCTTAAGAGATGTCTTCCGCTCCGTGAGGAATCTCTTTGCCTCGCCAAGCATTATCTCAGCGCATTCTCGCATCGGGAAACCGCCAACGCCGGTGCCGATGGAGGGGAATGCGATGCTCTCAAGGCGAAGCTCGTCGGCACGCACAAGCGAGTTTAAGGTGCTGCTCCTGATCTTGTTCGCGTCAGTAGCAAGGTTAGGCCCCATACCCGCCGCATGGATCACATATCGAGCCGGCAGCCGACCCGCGCCAGTTGCGACCGCCTCGCCGATCGGGATTGGCCCCTTGGCGACCGCCTCGTCCTCTATCTCCCTTCCGCCTCGACGCTTGATAGCGCCGGCCACGCCAGCCCCCATCCAAAGGGCACTGTTGGCCGCATTGACCACAGCATCGGCATGTTGCTCGGTGATGTCGCCCTCAACGAGCTTGATCACCTTGTCCTTCAGAAAGACTTTCTCCATTGCCCCATCCTCCTAATTGCAGTCGTCGTGCCCACTACGGGCACGCAATCTTGACCATCGGCCCGTTCTTGAGCTCTCTCAGGACTCCCAGAGCCTTCGAGCAAACCAAGCCTCAATCGCCTTCGTTAGCGGCATCCTGCGCTCGCTCGCCGGCACTTGAGATACGATCCGAGGCCCAGGTGGTCCCTGATAGCGCTTGAACTCACTTCTCATAAATCTCGATAAGGCGTTCCGAACCGCCTCCTCATCGTGGCCAGCCTTGAGCAGCTCCTCGAAGCTCCTCCCCTCATCAACATACCCTTCGAGTATCGGGTCAAGCGCCTCATAGGGCCCCAACGACTCGGCGTCGGTCTGATTCGGCCTCAGCTCCGCTGAAGGCTCCTTATCAATGACTTGCTGGGGTATCACCTCGCGGCCCGCCTCGGAGTTTATCTGATCAGCAACGTCATAAACAAGCGTCTTCGGAACGTCTGAAAGAGGCGCGAATCCCCCAGCCATGTCACCGTAGAGCGTCGCATACCCGACCAGCCTTTCTGACCTGTTGCCTGTGCATAGTACGAGGTGTCCGAGCTTGTTCGAGAACGCCATAAGAATCGTCCCCCTCACCCTGGCCTGGAGGTTTTCCTCGGCAACGTCCCGCTCGTTTCCCGCAAAATGCTCCCTCAATCCGGCCATGTATGCGTCATAAATTGGCTGTATCGGGACAACCTGTGTCTCAATTCCAAGATTCGAGGCCAGTTTCTGCGCATCCTCGGCACTTTCGGGGGCCGAGACCTCGCCAGGCATGATCAGGCCCAAAACATTCTCCGGCCCGAGCGACTGAGCGGCCAGTGCCGCGACAACCGCGGAATCTATCCCACCCGAAAGCCCGACAATGACCTGCGAGAAACCGTTTTTGATAACAAAGTCGCGAATGGCGAGGCACAACGCCTGCTGAACATCCTCCACTTCATCTTGCACGCGGTTCTGCCCGGCTGGTTGCGGAATCTCCACCACGAACAAGCCATCTTTGCAGAGCGGTGCACGCCAGATCACCTCTCCTAACGAGTTGGCCGTGAAGCTCGCCCCATCGAAAACTAGCTCGTCCTGCCCACCGACCAGGTTAGCGACAAGGACATCCACATCCACCTTGGACGCCAACTCGGCTATCTCAAGAGAGCGTGTCCCAAACTGACCGATGCGAAACGATGCAGCTATAGGAGCAATAATTAACGAGGCGCCCTTGTCCACTAGCCTTTTGCTGGCGTCCCGCCGCAGGACCTCATCGCCTATGAGAATACCCAAAGGCACACCGTTCACTTTCAAAGGCTCTGATGGCTCTCCCGGCTTGAAATACCGCCGCTCATCGAAACCGTCGTGGGCCCCAAGCGTGGTCTTGTCGATTACCCTCCTGATTCGGCCATCAAAGATAATCGCCGCGGAGTTGTAGAGATTGACGTCTTGGCCCTCAACTCGCCAGTCCACGAAGCCAACAACGGCTACTATCTCGCCCACGTTGGCGGCAATCTCCTTAAGGGCTGATATCTGGCTGCGGACGAAATCAGACCTCAGGACAAGGTCGAAAGGCAGGCCGCCAGCGACAGACATCTCGGGGAAAACTACAACGTTACAGTGGAGCTCTTGCGCCTCTTGAGTCATGGCGATTATCTTCTCAGCGTTGCCGGGGAAATCTCCAAGTTTGACGTCTATCTGGCCGACAGCGATCTTGAGCCGATTGTGCCACGCATTGTCTCTAGCAATCTTAACCATTCTTCAATATATTCCATATTCCATAAGTTGATGATAACTCTGAAGTCACTGGATTGATCTCCGACAATATAACGCACCGGCAGCCGACCAGTCAATTGGAAGCGCCAGTTCTCCGCTCGGCTGCCCACTAGAGCGGTTGCGCATTCTGCGCGTGCGCATTCGGCGCGTGCGCATTCGGCGACCGAAAGTGCCCAGGCCATCACAGACGCGCGAGCAATCCTAATGGACGGCTAGTGCGCACTCCCGCACCGTTCAAGAACGCATTTTCAGCTTGACAAGGCGGAGGTGGATGAACAATATTCATAAGTAAGGCCATAGAATGCGCCTGGGGATGCGCGAGCTTCCACGCAGAGGCGCAGACCTTTTGAGGGGAGCGATGAGAATCGCAGAGATTTCTCGGAACAGTTTTGGGGATGATGAGGCCGACGAGGCTGACTTTTCAGCCCTCGCCCGGCTGCATTCGGATTTCAGGCTCGGCCACAAGCTGACACGTCAGGCGCGTCTCAACACCGTTGCTCGTTCAGCAAGCCCGACAACGTGTTTCATCGGGAAGCGCGGGGGGGCACAGCCGGCCACAGACCACGAGGCCCTCCCATGGGTCCCGCCCGCCATCCGAATATGGCATCAAGCAAAGAGCAAATATCCTATTGGGAGAACAGAAAAACACAATTATTATTCTTATATGTAAAAAGGAGAACCGAGATGCGATCTAGAATTATTCTATTGGTGTTTGCATTGGTCTTTGTTATGGCGGCTTCGGCTGAGGCGGCGTCGTTCTGGCCGATGTTCCAGCATGACCCGGCACATACAGGCCTCTCCCCTGTCTCGGTGTCAAGCAACCCACGTATCCTCTGGAAGATGAGGCTACAAAACCTTACTGAATCCCATCTGTTGCTCGGCGAGGACGGCTCCGTGTGGACTGTTTCTGATCTCGCAGTGACCAATATAGGCAGGTTCGGCGGGGTGCGCTTTCGCTTTGAACTTGAGCGGTCCGGTGGGGTGGGCATTAACACGCGGGGAGCGGCCGCCGTTCTAGCCGATGGCGGACTGGTGTGTGTCGGGTCGCACCAGGATGGCCCTAGAGAGGGAGCGCCCGTTGTCTATGGGCTCAACAGGGAAGCGAGCATGAGATGGAGTCTGGAGCTGGAGGGGGATACAAACCACAAGTCGCTGCTGACGCTTGGGAACGATGGCACTATCTATCTCGGGCTTGGAAATCCGCAAGACGCTGCAACCGCACGCCTATATGCCATCTCACAGGAAGGGCAAGTTCTTTGGTCGTATCAGCCGCCGGCGGCGATTACAGGAGTCCCTGCGGTTGGCACAGACGGTACAATCTATGTGGGCTGCCAGGCCGCGATATTCTGCGCCATAGACCCACCAGGCGTCTTGAAGTGGTCGTACGATGCCGGGGGGGGCGAACAAGCATCATGTGCTCCCACAATCGACGAGTCCGGAAACGTGTATTTCCTGGCGAGCCGGACAGGGCTCTTCGCGTTCAGAAACGACGGTTCCCTGATCTATTCGTATCCTGCTGTGCGCTATTGCTATACAAGCCCGGTGGTCCTGCCGGACGGGTCTATTGCCTTCCTTTCCACATCACCTGACGGTCCGACAAACAATCTGATTTGCCTCAATCAGGATGGCAGTGAACGATGGGTAACGCAGATACCGGGCTCGACCATTCTGGTCAGTCCGATTGCCGACCAGAATGCGAACATCTATGTCGCCAGCTATTATGGCGATCCTCCGCTGTTCACGTCCTATCTGGGAAGAATTGGTGCCACGGGGACGCTTGAGATGTTGCACTCCCAGGTGGGGAGTGCTCTGGCCGGTCCCTGCATTAGCTCGGATGGAACTATATACTGCTGGATGCAGAATTGTCTTCTTGCTTTGGGAGAACCGACTGAAACATCCATCGGTGTTTCTACTGATTTCCTTTCCTTCAACAATTCGCCGGATCTGGTCCTCACGATTTCACTATCGCTGATGAATCCTGGGGAGGAGAAGGATGTAGACTGCTACGTGGCATATCGGCGAACCGACGACGAGTGTTTGCGGTTCTGGCCGTTTTGGCTATCCGATCCGAACTTGTCCGTGTTGAGGTTCACTCCCCTCCCTCACGGCGCGTACTTCCCAGACGTGCAGCTTTCACGTTTAAGGGGAGATTGCTTTCAGCCCGGGACCTATCAGGCATTGGCGGGCCTTTTCGAGCCCGGTACCTTCAATCCGATTGCAGAAATAGCCTGGACGGTGTTTGGCGTTACGCCCGCCACATCATTCGCCTCTGACGGGCAAGTTGCAGACCGTGGGCAGTCTTACTCAATGGTCAGTGATCCGAGCGTATCCATCTCCGTGGCAACTGACAAAGCCACATACTACGCTAGCGAGGTTCTTGACCTTTCTCTGAGCTTCGAGAACTTGGGTGAGGCTATAGACTGTGACCTTTATATCGCGGCGACGCTAGATGACGACCCGGACGGGACTCTGTTCTTCTTCCCAACGTGGCAGACCGACCCGGGCTTCACGAACATATCGTTCCTCCCGCTCGGTCAGGGCGCCTCGCTTCCGGACTGGACGATAATCCACCTTCCGCTTCCCGATGCTCTTCCGAGGGGAGGCTACAGGTTCTTGGCGGCGTTCTTCTACCAGGGAACGTTCAACCTCGCCAGCAACGTGGCCGAGGCGCACTGGACACTGATGTAGGGGTATAGGCCGGGACAGGGGAG
Organism: bacterium; assembly: GCA_035527515.1. Lineage (NCBI taxonomy): Bacteria > bacterium. The sequence continues at coordinate 8,654 of DATLAJ010000060.1, read as the reverse complement.
GCGCAACGCAGAAGCGAATCTGACAAATAGGATCAAGGGCGGCAAAATCTGTTTTTTCACCTTGACAAGGCCGGTCCGGATGGAGTATATTTATAGTAAGGTCGCAAAATGCGCCTGGGGATGCGCGAGCTTCCACGCAGAGGCGCAGACCTTTTGAGGGGAGCGATGACGGTAGCTCGGAACAGTTTTGGGGATGACGAGGCCAGCGAGGCTGACTTTTCAGCCTTTGCCCGGCTGCATTCGGATTCCAGGCTCGGCCACAAGCTGACACGTCCGGCGCGTGCGCTCAACAGCGTTGCTAGTTCGGCAAGCCCGGCAACGTCTTTCATCGTAATTCTTCTCGTTCTCCCTCTCTGTTTACCGTTGTCGGTTTGGCTGGTCTGGCAACCTGCTTCGTTGGAAAACGCGGGGGGGGGGGCAGCTCAAGCCAAAACCCGGCCTTATAGATTATGTTGAAGTTTCACCCTCTTTTTACGCTTCCACCCGGGCCTTTCCTGCTCTATGCGGGAAGAGGGCCCGTGGTTCAATCAGACCACGAGGCCCTCCTATTCGCCCCGCGTGCCATTTTTTCAAATGGCAGCTGTTCAGCGGAACAATCTCAACTTAGAGACAGTAATGCAACTTTTTCAAGAAATAGATAGGAGAAACTAAAGTGCACAGAAAAGTGAGAATAACGGCAATTGTCGGCTTGGTCGCTGCGTTGGCCGTGCTGGCTTTCGCCGGATCGTTCTATAACGAGGGCGCAGTGTCTCCCACGAGTGGCCGCGCAAACATGACCATTTTCACCTACACAGTTCAGTATGCGCTGAGTCCTGGGCAGGACCCGCCGGATGTGTACGCGGACATCACGAAGGGCGGGGTCCCGTACGGCAGTTACATGATGGCCATCGTGCACATCGGGAGCATAATCGTTGATTATAGCTACCAAACGACGCTGCCCGCTGGGACCGACTGGGGCTTTCAGTTCCGGACTGAGGATGACACAACGCTTGCGCATCTAGGGCCAAGTGTAGAGTAGCTCGCACATAGGACTTCGACAGAGTTGGCGGCGGGGCGCTTGCGCCTCGCCGCCTACAAATAAACTGGCTCGTAAGAGCTGGCAAAATTAGACGGAGGTTAAGAATGCGAAAGAATATCTTTTGCTTGTCATCTGTTCTGTTGTTGGTTTTTATGTCGTGCGCGGGAGCGGCGTCGTTCTGGCCGATGTTCCAGCGTGATCCGAGCCACACGGGGCTTGCCCCTGTCTCGACGGGACACCCACTAGAGCTTCTCTGGGCCGTAGAGGTAGAGCACCCCACGAAGGAGTCTCACCTAGTTGCGGCTGATGGCGGCGGCGTGTGGTGCACGCAGAACGGACCAATGGGAACAATGAGGTTCTCCAGGGACGGCCAGATAGTCGCACGTGGGCCAGCCACCCTGGGTCAAGGCAGTCCCGCTGTTCTATCAGACGGGACACTGATCATCGCCAGCAGTGTGCGCGATCTAGAGGACCAGTCCATCGCAGCGCTGTCCGCGATTGCACCAAACGGCGACGTTCGGTGGGAGCTTACATTAGGGAAGGTGCTGAACCTCCACTATTCGTTCCTGACACTGGGCGAGAACGATGAGATATACGCTGCCTGCCCCTTCTGCCTATATGCCGTGCGGCCAGGAGCAACCAGTGCAACCATTGAGTGGTCCTATGCGTGCGAGAATCTGATCAGCACGATTCCGGCCGCGGCCAGCGATGGGACGGTTTACTTTGGGACCGGCAACATCGGCGCAAACTCCAGGCTATACTGCCTGAATAGTGACGGGACACTGAATTGGACGTTTCAGCCGACAGAAGAATACGGAGGGAAGCCCTACGCTTTGAGCTCCGCGCCCACTCTCGACGACGCTGGCCACATCTACTTTGTCGTGTCGGGCAATGCTCTATATTGCTTGAACAGCGACGGGTCGGTTGACTGGTCGTTTCCGTTGCAGGAGGGATTCTGCTACACCAGCCCGATTCTGATGCCGGACGGCTCGGTTGTGTTTTACGAGATGCAGAACTGGGGCAGCTACACCGACGAATGGCGGGCGACCGTGACCAGACAGCGCCCCGACCTGGGCGGCGCCTCCGTGAAGCTGCCCACAGACCAGGCGCCGCTTTCAAGCCCCGCGGCGGATGCGGACGGCAACGTCTTTGTCAGCTTTTTCAGCTGGGATGCGAGCACGAGCACGAACACGTTCGAGTTCGGTCGTGTTAACCTCCCGTTGGAGCGTTGGGCCGGCAGCTACGAGCCACTCTACTCCATGTCCGGCCACTTCGGCGCAGCCGGCGGGCCGTGCATTGACGCGGACGGGACGGTTTACTGTCTGGTCGGCGACAAGCTGGTGGCGTTCGGCGAACGCCAGGGGCTAACGATCGGGATTCAGACCAACTTTTCAACATACGCCGGCTGGTCCGATTCGTACGCGAATGTGTCCTTACAGATCAGGAACTCTGAGATGGCCGCGCCTCTCGACTGCTACGTCGCCTGGAAGCAGCCGGATAAGAACGAGCTTTTTTTCTATCCGTTCTGGACAAACGACCCCTGGTTGGCCGCGATGCAGTTCAGGCCGCTACCTACCGACGCCTTTTTCGAAGAGATCGAGATCGCGCACTTTCCGCTCAAGACCTTGGCCCCGGGCGGGCACAAGCTCTACACAGCATTTTTTGAGCCGAACACGTTCAGCCTTGCGAGCGACATCGGCTCCTGCGAGTTCATCGTCTATGGCGCGCCGACGAGGGGCGAGCCAGGTGATTACTCGACGGCGACTGCTCCGCAGCTTGCGCTCAGCGGCGACCAGATGGGGACGCCGCCGACTGTCGCTGTCCGGACAAATAAGGAGGCGTACGCCGCAGGCGAGGTTCTTGACCTCTCGCTGGGCCTGGAGAATCAGGGGATGGGCATGTTCTTCGACCTGTACATAGCGGCAACCTTAGATGACGACCCGAACGGCACCCTGTTCTTCTTCCCGACATGGCAGACCGACCCGGGCTTCACGAACATATCGTTTCTGCCGCTCGGCCAGGGCGCCTCGCTTCCGGACTGGACTATCATGCACCTTCCGCTTCCGGATGCGCTTCCGAGGGGAGGCTACAGGTTCCTTGCGGCGTTCTTCTATCAGGGAACGTTCAACCTCGCCAGCAACGTGGCCGAGGCGCACTGGTCGCTGATGTAACCCGGATAATTGACAGATGTCAGGCTTGCAGATGCATGGCACGCTCTAAGGAGGCTGTCAACTAAGTCGGTTTCTACGGGGATGACGCAGCGGGGTATGCCACATGCAGGGGCAGGCCTTGTGTCTGCCCGAATATATAGATGGGCGGAGGCAAGCCCCGCCCCTACATAACCTCAGACCCGACTTTTCGGACAGCCTCTGAAGTCAAAATGGCATAGCAAGAGGTGTGCATGCACGATGGCGCGCCCCTACGACAGGTTGCACAGCCCGCTTTGGGCCCTCTCAGGCGGGACCTCTGCTCGGCGCGCCGGACTGGGCGTCCTGCCAGCGCTTGATGCGTCGATGAACCTTCCTGAAAAAAAAGCGCGGGTGGACGATGTGTCGTTTGATGCGACTGCCGAGGCTTGTGTATCGTTCCCTAGCGCTTCGAAGTCCTTCCTCTAGGTCATCCGTGGAGAGCGCCTCTGTCCTGATTACGGCCACTTCAGAGCCATCGTATTTGGAAAAATCACGAGACATGAGAAAGCCTTGTTTTTCTAAATCCTTGAAGAAGGCAGTGCCCGGCCAGGGCGTTGCGATAGAGAACTGAAGCGAATCGGGATCGAGGGAAAGCGCGAGACCGATCGTCTTCTCCATGGTGTCCCTGGTCTCTCCGGGCAGGCCGAACATGAACGTCAGGTGGACCCAGATGTTCATCTGCTTAGTGAGTTTGACTACCTGCTTTACCTTCTCGAGATCGAGCGCCTTGCCACAGCGATCGAGTATCTCCTGCGAGCCGGACTCCACGCCGTATTTGAGACCACGCAGCCCGGCCCTCTTGAGCGCGGTCAGCAGCTCCCGGTCCATGGTGTCGGCTCTTGCCATGATCGCCCAGGGAACCTTGAGGCGCCGCCGGTCGATCTCGGAGCACATTTCAAGGATTCTCTGCTTGCCGATGTTGAAGGTGTCATCATCGAAATAGATTGATTTGAAGCCCATCTCCTTGACGAGGTATTCCATCTCATCGACGATTGCGACCGGGTCTCTCGCTCGATATGTGTTGCTGCCATACATTATCTGTGGCCATGCGCAATAGACGCACTTGTAGGGGCAGCCCCTCGAGGCCCACATCTGCACGCTCGGCCTGGGTATCTCGCCCGGCGTGTCGCAATAGACATCCATCGGTAGAAAATGCCTCGCCGGCCAGGGCATCTCGTCTATGTCCTGCACAAGTGGCCTGTCGCGAGTGAAGACAATATCTTTATTGGACCGATAGAGTATGCCAGGAACGTCAGAAAGGGGCTGACCAGAGGTGAGAGCGCCCACGAGGTATTTCAGCGTGCATTCGTATTCGCCCTTCATGACGAAATCCACGCAGTCATGCTGCTTCAGGAACTCGCGCTCGAACATGTATGTATGAAGGCCGCAGAAGGCTATCTTGGCGTCAGGGCAAAGCTCCCGAACGTTTCTGGCGCAGGCGAGGTCAACCTCAATGGAAATGGTTGAGACCTCGAGCACTACGAGGTCTGGGCGAAACTCCTGCACTCGGCCCAGGAACTCATCGTCGGTCATCTTCTCGGCTACGCCATCCACCAACAGCACATCGACGCCCTCCTGGCGCTCCAGGAGGGCCGCGGCATAAGCCAAGAAGAACGGGAACGGCATGTATTGACTGTCAGAGGGCTGGAAATGCGGCCACCTCGAGCCGGCCCGAACACCGTAACAGCCGTCCTTATACCAGGGGGAGTTCCCAAGAAAAACCCTCAAGCGAACCTCCCTTCACTCAAAACGATCGGTACAAAAAAGGTGGCAGCTTGTTTCGCTGGCTGCTTATTTCGATGTGTTTGCAGAACATCATTTTGCCGCGCGCTCGGCAGCGTTTCTTAGCTGGCGGCTCGTTGCTCCCGATACCTTCTCATCCTACGATTTAATCTCTTCCAGAAGAGCCTCGGATGAGTGATGTGTCTCTTAACGCGATTACCGAACTTGCTGAATGCCTCCCTTCGGGAGCAGACATGCTCGTCCCAGAGCCTGTTGGCCTTCTTAAGCGCCGCCTCGAGGTCATCCTTTCCCAGCATATCGGTCTTGATGACAGCAACGTTGTATCCATCATACTCAGCGTAATTGCGTGAGAGAAGGTGGCCTTCCTTCTCAAGCTGCTTGAAAAACTTGCTGCCCGGCCACGGGGTCGCGATAGAGAACTGAAGCGAGTCCGGGCTGAGAGAAAGCGCAAGCTCAATAGTCTTGTCCATCGTCTCTCTGGTCTCACCGTAAAGGCCAAACATGAACGTCAGGTGAACCCATATCCCCATGCTCTTGGTTAGGTGCACCATCTCCTTGACTTTTTTCAGGTCAAGCGCCTTGCCAGCACGATCAACGATCTCCTGCGTGGCGTTCTCGACGCCGAACTTGAGCCCCTCCAGTCCGGCCTTGTCAAGAGCCACAAGCATCTCCCGGTCCATCGTGTCGGCCCTGGCCATGATAGCCCACGGCACCTTGAGGCGCCGCCGTCCGATCTCGGAGCAGATTTTGAGGATTCTCTGCTTCCCAATGTTGAACGTGTCATCATCGAAATAGACTGACTTGAATCCTATCTCCTTGACGAGGTATTCCATCTCGTCAACCACTTTGATGGGATCGCGAGCTCGGTATTTTTTGCTGCCATACATTATCTGCGGCCATGCGCAATAGACACACCCGTAGGGGCAGCCTCTCGAGGCCCACATCTGCACGCTTGGCCTGGGTATCTCGCCCGGCGTGTCGCAGTATTCGTCCATCGGCAGAAAATGCCTCGCCGGCCAGGGCAGCTCGTCTATGTTCTCAATCAGCGGCCTATCACCCGTGAAGACCACCTCGCCGTTGGAACGAAACAGGATACCCGCCGTGCCGCTGAGCGGCTGGCCGGCCGCGAGCGCTGAGACGAGCTCGCGTAGGGTGTACTCATACTCACCCTTCATGACCAGATCGACCTCGGGATGCTGCTCGAGGAAAGCAGGAGCGAACATCTCCGTGTGAAGGCCACAGAAGACGGTTTTGGCGTTGGGGCACACGCTGCGAACGTTTCTGGCGCAGGCCAGGTCAACCTCAATGGAGATGGTCGAGACCTCAAAGACGACAACGTCGGGCGCAAACCTCTGCACGCGACTGAGAAACTCGTCGTCTTCGATTCCCTCTGCGATGCCGTCAACGAGCAGCACGTCGTGCTTTTCCTGCTCCAGCACAGCCGCGGCGTATGCCAAAAAGAACGGGAACGGCATGTAATCCGTACAGGACCTCTCGAAATGCGGCCATCTAGAGCCGGCTCTGACGCCGTAGAAGCCCTCCTTTCGCCACGGCGAGTTCCCGAGAAAAACCCTCAAATCAACCTCCCGTTACTTCAGTTCCACAATAACAATGACCGTCCTACGACGACCCACACGTGAACTCCTGAAAGTCGCCCGCAGCAACTATCCGCCCGGCGAACTCAAGCGCGGCCTGTGCCACGCATTCGCAGCCGTCTGCGGCTGCATCCGAGAAATGCACCAAAATCAGCCGCTTAACATCGGCCCGTCTCGCCACGATGCCCGCCTGTCGGGCAGTTGAATGGCCGAAAAGCGGGCCATTCTCTCTGTCCGCAGCGCAGAACGTGCTGTCGTGCAAGAGGTCATCCGCACCCGCTGCTAGACGAACAACGCTCTCACAAAGCATCGTGTCCGAAGAATATACCATACTTGCGCCGGTCGTCTTCTCCACGAACTTCACAGCCAATGTCTCCGGCCCATGTTCAGCCGGACTCGTAAAAATCTGAACACCTGAGCCCTCGAAAAGCAAGTGGTTTCCCTCAAGCGAGACCGGAATGAGTGAGATTAACTCGGACAGAGTACCCCTCTCCCAAAAAGACAGGAGCAGCTTGCTGGCGACTTCGACTGTCTCAGGCGGCGCGAAGATCGGCATCGGGAGATGGCCGCCTCCACTGATCTTGAGGGCATGAACGAGCGACGGGAGGCCGTAGATATGGTCCGGATGCCTGTGTGTGATGACGAGCAGGTTCAGGTCCTTTAAGTCGCAGTTCACCCTGAGCAACCGCTTGACGGGGCTGCCGCTGCATTCGATAAGAAAGAGCTCATTCTGAGACCTGACAAGTAACGACAGATTGTCTCTATCCAGCGTGGCAACAGCGGCGGAAGTCCCAAGCGTCCAGAATCTCACAACCGCCCCTTTGGGGATAGCAACGGGCCCTTGGGGCATGGAAGTCCACATTTTGCAGATACTGGGGAGGCTGCTGCACAGATCGGCGCAAACAGAGCCACGGCCTCGAGCTCAGCGCAAATGGTCTGGGGCACTGGCTCTTGCCTCATGTGCCAGGGCACAACGCGTTGCCCAACGATCCCGCGCCGCCGAGGAAGAAACCGAGAACCACGTAGAGAAAAACACCCCAGCCATCAATCTCAAACAGGTTCAGAAGAGGTAATCGGAGCAGCACTGCCAGAAGGACTACAAGAGTCGCAAGGGCGGTCGTCAAGCCTGTTCTTAGCACTCTTGGGAGGGACAGCTCGTAATAAGAAGGTTTGGTCGGGGCCTCCTGGGTTTGCGGACCGTTAACTCGCTGGGAATCGCTCAGGGAGGCAGGTTTTGGACCGGCCGCAAGTTGACAGAGCGCGAATACAATCGTAACGAGCGAGAAGACTTTGCCAATCGGTGAGTCATCGCCGGCCGGGGAAAGGATGAGCTTCAGAATGAGGCACAGGCCAATCACAACGCCCAGAGCGACCGGAATTGAGACCAGTGGGCTCTTGGAGACTCCGAGCGAGAACGACGCAGAGAACGTAGCTATCGCCCCGATGAGGCCGCAGGAGGTAGTGAAAACGGCGACTCGAATCGGCGAGTCGAAGAAATCCCGAGGTGAGACGAGGGACATGATGACCACACACAAGAAGCCGCTTATGACACCTCCAACCTGACCAAACGCGCCGACGCAGACTGAGCGCTTCAGGCTACTCACTTTCATGATGAGGCCCTCTTGACCATGGGTCGCCTATTTCTTGCTGATCAGCATCCAGGCGTTCTCGGTGATGATCTTCGTCTCCCGGATAGGCTGCTTGAAGAACCACTTGACTCGCTTTGCCCAGTATCTCGGCCTGAAGTAAAAGCGGTTGTAGCATCGCCTGAACAGACGTCCAAGCTCCTCGTCAGTGAGCACGTCGTGTTTCATCAGGGCGAACCCCTGATGTAGATACTCGTCCCAAACAGTGTGAATGATTCTACCCTCGGCCAAGCCCTCCTCAAAAATCTCGCTGCCAGGAAACGGCTTCATAATTGTGAACGTCACCACGTCTGGCGATATCTTGCACGCGAAATCTATCGTCGCCTCGATGTCCTCGACCGTCTCGCCGGAAATGCCAATCATGAAGCTGGCGTTGCTCTCGATCCTGGCTTTGCGGCACATATCCATCGCCTGGGCAGATTGCTCAAGCGTGATGCCTTTTTTTATCTTCTTGAGCGACTTC